>JAGRBF010000049.1:0-936 GCA_020434205.1 Calditrichota bacterium
CTTTTCGCTCCTCGCTTTTCGCTCCTCGCTCTTCGTTACCGGTAATTCGCCCTCAGGGTGGACCAGGTGCTGTCCGAGCCTTCGGCGGAAAAATCCTGCCACGAGGTAATATGCCAGAATCCGCTGCCGGCCTGATCCATCCGCAGCAAACTCTCGCCTTGATAGCGCTCCGTTTTTGACGTAGATTTCACCGCTATTGAGTAGCGAAAGGACAGTTCCGCGGAAGAGGGGGTTTCCAGAAGCCGGCTGGGTTCCGCGGTGCGGCTGAAGGTGACGTCCTCCACCCCCAGAACCAGTTGCTCAAAATAGCGTTTTTCGCTGAGCAGATCCCAGTCGCCGAAGCGATTGGCTTCGTTGGGACTGGGTAAATAGCTAAAGCCGTCCTCGGCAAAACATTCGATGTAGCTTTCGGCATTGCTGTTGACGAAAGCCAGGGCAATTTTGCTGAGCAGGGAATCCGGATTGGCCTGCAGGTTAAACCCGATGTTCTGCCCGGTGGTGGGCGGTTCGGGGGAACGCACCGAAAACGGATTGGTGCACCGCACCACCGCCAACACCAGCACAAGGATAATCCAAGACCGTCTCATTCGATCAAAATACATCATTAGGTGGCGATAGTCCACAGCAAATCCCCTCATCACCATAAATCCCGGACACCATGGATAAAGACCAGGCCCTCAAGGAAGTCAGACAGCTGCGCGAGGAGCTGAACGACCACGATTATCGCTATTACGTGCTGGCCCAACCGACCATCTCGGATTACGATTACGACATGAAGATGAAGCGCCTTGAGGCCCTGGAAAAGGAATTCCCCGCGGCGCAATTTCCCGAATTCGGCGATCCCCATTCCCCCTCCAAACGGGTTTCCGGAGAGCCCACCAAAATTTTCCCGGTGGTGCAGCACCGCAAACGCATGCTCAGCCTTTCCAATACCTA
>JAGRBF010000049.1:1023-7612 GCA_020434205.1 Calditrichota bacterium
TGCGAGCTGAAAATCGACGGGGTGGCCATGAGCCTGATTTACCGGGGAGGGACCCTGGACCAGGCCATTACCCGCGGGGACGGCACCCAGGGCGATGAGGTTACCAACAACGTGCGCACCATTCGCAGCCTGCCCCTGCGCATCCCGCCGGATAAACTTTCCGGGGGAAATTTTGAGGTGCGCGGGGAAGTTTATTATCCCCGGGCGGAGTTCGACGCCCTCAACGAGGAGCGCCTCGCGGAAGGCCTGGAGCCCTATGCCAACCCCCGCAACTCCGCGGCGGGAACCCTGAAGCGCCAGGATACCCGCATCGTGGCCCGGATGCCCCTGCGTATGTTTTGTTATTATCTGGATCCTTTTGAGGCCGGGCAGGGACCCTCAACCCATAGCGAAGCTCTGGATGTGCTGGGGGCAATGCGCTTTCCGGTGAACCCCAATCGCCGCCGCTGCGGCAGCATCGAAGAGGTGATCGCCTACTGGCAGGAATGGGGGACCCGCAAAAACGATCTGCCCTACGAGATCGACGGCGTGGTGGTAAAGGTCGACAGTTTTGAGCAGCAGGAGCGCCTGGGCGCCACCGCCAAAAGTCCCCGCTGGGCCATTGCCTTCAAATTTGCCACCGAACAGGCGGAAACCCTGCTGGAGGATATCCAGTGGCAGGTGGGGCGCACCGGCGCGGTAACCCCGGTTGCCTACCTGAAACCGGTTCTGCTGCTGGGCACCACCGTTAGCCGGGCCACCCTGCACAACGCCGACGAAATCGAACGCCTGGATGTGCGCATCGGGGATGCGGTGCTCATCGAAAAGGGTGGGGAGATTATTCCCAAGATCGTCAAGGTGCAGACCGACAAGCGCGGCCCGGATAGCCAGGCCTATGCGGTTCCCACCCAGTGCCCGGTTTGCCGGACCGCCCTGATCCGTCCGGAAGGGGAAGTTTCGCTGATCTGCCCCAATACCCTCTGCCCTGCCCAGGTGGCCGGGAATATCCGCCATTTTGCCTCGCGCCGGGCCATGGATGTGGAAGGCCTGGGGGAAAAGGTGGTGGAACTGCTGCTGGCGGAAAAGCTGGTCGCCGATTACGGGGATCTGTTTTCCCTGACCGTTGAGGATGTGGCCGGACTGGAGCGCATGGGCCGGAAAAGCGCCGAAAATCTGCTGGCCGGGCTGGAAAAAAGCAAAACCCGCCCCCTGCATCGCCTGATTTTTGCCCTGGGCATCCGCTATGTGGGTGAAGGGGCGGCCCGCCTGCTGGCCGAGGCCTTCGGCTCGCTCGATGCCCTGGCCGGGGCCACGGTTACCCAAATGGCCGAGGTGGATGGAGTCGGCGAAAAAACCGCGGAAAGCGTTTTCGGATTTTTTCAGGCCGCCAAAAACCGGGAGGTCGTGGAAAAGCTGCGCCGGGCCGGGGTGGTTTTCGAGGCGGAGAAACCCGCAGCGGGAGAGGGGGATCCGCGCTTCGCCGGGAAAACGTTTGTCTTCACCGGGACCCTCACCAAAATGACCCGCGGGGAGGCCCAGGAGATGGTCCTTTCCCGGGGGGGCAAGGCAGCCGGATCGGTAAGCAAAAAAACCGATTACGTGGTAGCGGGGGACTCGGCCGGTTCCAAGCTGGAAAAGGCCCGCAAGCTGGGGGTGACGGTTTTGACCGAAGACGAATTTTTGGAAATGATAAACCGCTGATGAACTTATTTTACCCTGGCGCCCTGGCGCCAGGGCGGTGTTATTTATCGAATGGAAAAGATGCCTAAAAATCCTCAGGAAGTTTTGAAAACCTATTTTGGCTTCGAAGCCTTTCGCCCCACCCAGCAGGCGGTTATCGATCGCCTGCTCTCCGGGGCGCAGGGGCACAGCCTGGTGCTGATGCCCACCGGCGGGGGCAAGTCCCTGTGTTATCAGATTCCCGCCCTGTGTTTCGAGGGCGGCACCCTGGTGCTCAGCCCCCTCATCGCCCTGATGCAGGATCAGGTGGACGCCCTGCGCCGCCGCGATATTCCCGCCACCTTTATCAACGCCACGGTAAGCCGGGAGCAGCGCGAAAAACGCCTGGCCGATTTTCTGGACGGGAAAATCAAAATGCTCTACGTGACCCCGGAGCGCTTTCGCAAGAAGGACTTTGCCGCGGCCATCCGCACCGCCCGGATCGATCTGCTGGCGGTGGACGAGGCCCACTGCGTCTCTGAATGGGGGCACGATTTCCGCCCGGATTATTCCCGCATCGCCGAATTCCGGGAGATCATCGGCAATCCGCTGACCGTGGCCCTCACCGCCACCGCCACCCACGCCGTGCAGGAGGACATTATCCTCAAGCTGGGGCTGTCCGAAGCGGAAATGAAGGTTTTTCATCAGGGAATCGAAAGACCCAACCTGCGCCTGGAGGCGGCCGACGTCATCAACGAAGATGAGAAGATGACCCACTTTCTGGAGGTGATCGACAATTACCCCGGGGCGGGCATCATTTATTTTTCGCTGATCAAAAGTCTGGAGTATTATTCGGAGAAACTGCGCGCCAAAGGGAAACGCCACCTCATTTACCACGGCCGCCTGGAGCCGGAGCAGCGCAAACGCGCCCAGCGCCGCTTTCTGGAAGAGGACGGCCATCTGGTGCTGGCCACCAACGCCTTCGGGATGGGGATCGACAAACCGGACATCCGCTACGTGGTGCACGCCGAGGTGCCGGGATCGGTGGAATCCTATTACCAGGAAATCGGCCGGGCCGGGCGGGACGGCCAACCCTCCCTGTGTCGCCTGCTCTTCGGGCAGAACGATCTGGCCACCCAGATGGAATTTATCAAATGGGCCAATCCCCAGCCCCATTTTTACGAGCGCCTGCTGACCCTCATTTACGGTCATGAAGACGTGGTGCAATCCATGGGGATGGACTACCTCCGCGAGCAGCTGAACTTTAAGAATCGCCACGATTTTCGCCTGGAAACCGCCCTGAACATGCTGGATCGCTACGGGATGATCGAGGGATTTCCCGGCGAACGCCGCTTCAAGGTGCTCAGCTACGATCTTCCGGAGATGCTGGGGGATGACGATTTGCACGATGAAAAGCTGAAAAGCGACCAGATGAAACTCCTGGCCCTGGTGCAGTATTTCCGCAGCGAAAGCTGCCGGCGGGTTTACATCAGCGATTATTTCGGCTTTCCCGGTGAAGCGCCCTGTGGAAATTGCGACGTGTGCGAAGAGCGGAAGGCGAATAGCGAATAGCGAGCGGCGAAAGCGTATGGGAGTGTCGAAGTGTGGGCGTATCGAGGTAGCGTTTTTTTACTTCGGGACCTTGGCATTTTGATACCCCGACACTCCGACACTCCGACACTTCGACATGTGGCGTAAGCGATAACCCTGTAACCCTGTAACCATGTCCTTAGAACCAGCACTTTACATCATCAGCACCCCGATCGGCAATCTCGAGGATATTACCCTGCGGGCCTTGCGGATTCTGAAGGAAGTTGAGGTGATCCTCGCCGAGGACACCCGGGTCAGCGGGCGTTTGCTGAAACATTTCGACATCCCGACCCGGATGTGGAGCAGCCATGCCCATAACGAAACCGGCCGTATTCCCCAGGTGCTGGACGTGCTGAAAAAAGGGGGGGCGGTGGGATTGATTTCCGACGCCGGAACCCCCTTGATTTCCGATCCGGGGGGGCGGGTGGTGAGTGCGGTAATCGAAGCGGGATATCCGGTGGTGCCGGTGCCCGGGGCCTCGGCGGTGCTGGCTGCTCTGGTGGCTTCCGGGCTGCCCGCCAACCGTTTTCGCTTTGAGGGTTTTTTGCCGCGGAAGAAGGGGCGCCAGACCCGCTTTCTGGAATTGGCCGGGGAACCGGCGACAATTGTTATTTACGAGTCCGCCCCCCGACTGGCAAAAACTTTACAAGATATTGAAAAACTATGGGGGAATCGTTATATTGTTGTTTCGCGCGAGTTAACCAAGCATTTCGAAGAGTTTCGACGGGGTACTGCGCAAGAGTTGTTGGAAGCCCTTCCAGATATGACGTTAAAAGGCGAATTTGTTTTGCTTATTTCCGGGACAGCTTTCAAATTGATTGATCCATGAAAATTGAGTTTCTCAATGAGCAAAAAAGGTTTTAGCATCTTACCTCAGGGAATCAAAGACTGGTTTGTGAACCTGATTGCCCCGCCTGTCGACTTCATCGTAAAACACAATGTCCACCCCAATTTTTTTACGGTCCTGGGAATATTAATCACCGTTGTGGCCGCCTATTATTACACGATAGACAACCTCCTTCTGGGAGGTGTTTTTGTGTTATTGGGGGGGATCTGTGATATCGTGGACGGCAAGGTGGCCCGTCAGTCCGGTCTTTCCTCCAAGTTTGGCGCCCTCTTCGATTCCACCCTGGACCGTTATTCGGAGTTTATCATGTTTTTCGGGGTGGGAACCCACTTTGCCCGCACCGAAGAACCCGTAGCAACCCTCACCACCATCATCACCTTCCTGGCTCTGGGCGGGTCCATGATGGTCAGCTATGTCCGCGCCCGCGCCGAAGGGCTGGGCTTTGAGTGCAAGGTCGGCATCATGCAGCGCCCCGAACGGATTGTCTATATCGGGTTTGCATCGATGTTCCACCAGTACGCGCTGATCGCCGTTCTTTGGGCCATAGCAATTCTGGCGAATTTTACCGCTGCCCAGCGCATGTATCACGTCTGGAAAGCCGAACAGGCCGAAATTCGTCGTCAGGACAAATCCGCCGGCCTTTAACCTTTCTCTTCTTCACCGCAAACCCTTATAGGAGTTTACCAAATGGCTAATGCACCTAAAGTCACCATTGCCCCCGCCAAAGGCCGTCTGGGCATTCTAACCCCGGGAATGGGCGCCGTTGCCACCACGTTTATCGCGGGGACTATCGCCGTTGCCAAAGGTCTTGCCAAACCGATCGGATCCTTAACCCAGATGGGCACCATCCGCCTCGGCAAACGCACCGATAACCGCGTTCCGGCAATCAAAGAATTCGTGCCTCTGGCCGATATCAGCGATGTGGCCTTCGGCGGCTGGGATCTCTTCGCCGAAAACGCATACGAATCCGCGGTTCACGCCGGGGTTCTGGAGCGCGACCTGCTGGAGAAAATCCGCCCCGAGCTGGAAGCCATCAAACCCATGAAAGCCGTTTTCGACAAAAAATACGTTAAGAAACTGGACGGCACCCACGTTAAAACCGGCGGCACCAAATGGGATTACGCCCAGATGCTGATGGAAGACATCAAAAATTTCAAAGAGGAAAACAAGGTCGACCGTCTGGTGATGGTCTGGTGCGGCAGCACCGAAATTTTTCTGAAGCCGGAAGACGTTCATCAAACCGTCGAAGCTTTTGAAAAAGGCCTCAAGGAAGACCATCCCGGGATTGCTCCCAGTATGATCTACGCCTACGCGGCCATCAAAATGGGTATTCCCTACGCCAACGGCGCACCCAACCTCTCCGCGGATTTTCCGGCCATGCTGGAACTGGCCCGCCAGACCAATACCCCCATCTGCGGCAAGGACTTCAAAACCGGCCAGACCCTGATGAAAACCATCCTGGCCCCCGGTCTGAAAACCCGCCTTCTGGGACTTTCCGGCTGGTTCTCCACCAACATCCTGGGCAACCGGGACGGCGAGGTGCTGGACGATCCGGATTCCTTCAAAACCAAGGAAGAAAGCAAACTGTCCGTTCTGGAGCAGATCCTGCAGCCCAACGTTTATCCCGATCTATACAAGGATTTCTACCACAAAGTGCGGATCAACTATTACCCGCCCCGCGGGGACAACAAAGAGGGCTGGGACAACATCGATATTTTCGGATGGCTGGGGTATCCCATGCAGATCAAGGTGGATTTCCTCTGCCGCGATAGCATTCTGGCCGCCCCGATTGTTCTGGACCTGGCGATCTTCCTGGATCTGGCCAAACGCGCCAATTTCGCCGGTATTCAGGAATGGCTCTCTTTCTACTTCAAGAGCCCCGCGACCAAACCGGGTCTGTATCCCGAGCACGATATCTTTATCCAGCACATGAAGCTCAAGAACACCCTGCGCTACATGATGGATGAGGAGCAGATCACCCACCTGGGAGCGGACTACTACGAGTATTACCGGTAGTTCGGGGAAGGGCCTGGGGACTTTAGGACAAAAGGACTTGAGGACAAAAGGACTTGAGGACAAAAGGACCTGAGGACAAAAGGACCTGAGGACAAAAGGACTTGAGGACAAAAGGACCTGAGGACAAAAGGACTTGAGGACAAAAGGTTTTGATACCAAATACGGAATCAATTACTTTTCCAATAGTCCAATAGTCCAATAGTCCAATAGTCCAATAGTCCAATAGTCCAATAGTCCAATAGTCCAATAGTCCAATAGTCCAATAGTCCCCTTTCCCTGCCGGAATTCGTTTGATTTTATATAGCATGCTGGTCATTTTAGGAGAGTCAGCTTATATTGGACTCTCCTTTTTTTTTGATGCAGGATTTGATTTTTGCCAGGCCTGTTGGCCGCAATGCGATTGACACCCTTCTACACGTAAAAAATCGACTTGTTTGATCAATTTCGGATGATGGTGTGCTGGCCCCGGATTCAAAATCGAGTTCCCTGAAAGACGTT
>JAGRBF010000050.1 GCA_020434205.1 Calditrichota bacterium
ATCAGAAAATCTAACAAATAGCATACTTACTTCCGGCCATTTTCTTTTTAAGTTCAAGAAAAGGCTCTCAACAACAAAGGAATACCCGTTTGTCCCGCGCACCTTTCCCCATTCTATACGAAGACGAACTCCTGATCGCCATCCACAAACCGCCCGGATTACACGTCCATCGCAACGCCCAATCCGGGCGCGAACCCACCGTGCTGCCCCTGCTGCGCGACCAGCTCGGCTACCGGCTCTATACCGTGCATCGCCTGGACCGGGCCACTTCCGGGGTTTTGTTGTTCGGCAAAAGCAGCGAGGGAGCGGCGTTAATGGCGGGGTTGTTCCGCGAGCGCCGGATAGCCAAGCGCTACCTGGCGGTGGTTCGCGGTTACCTGACCGGCGAGGGAGTGGTGGACAAGCCGTTGCGGGAGTTCAAGGGGGATGAGGAGATGCCGGCCCTCACCCGCTTCCGGGGGCTGGCGACGGTCGAATTGCCCATGGCGGTCGGAAATTTTCCCACCGCCCGCTATTCCCTGGTGGCCGCTTTCCCGGAAACGGGGCGTCGCCAGCAGATCCGCCGCCACCTGGCTCACCTGGCCCACCCCATCATCGGCGATACCCAGAAAGGGGATGGAGACCACAACCGCCTGTTCCGCAGCGAATTCGACCTGCACCGCCTGCTGCTTATGGCCACCGAGCTGGCCTTTGAACATCCGCTAAGCGGCCGGAAATTGCGGATCCGCGCCCCCGTCCATCGCCAGGTAGCCCGCCTGCTAACCCGCTTCGACTGGGCCAACGCGGTAGAAGCCTGGGAGCTGCCTTAATCGGGCTGCGGTATCTCTTTTCCCGCCGGCTCAAAAACTTTTGGCTTTTTGATTTTTTGAAAGAAACTTTTGCCGCAACCTCCCGTCTTCATTGAATGAGAAAAAAGCAGGAGTAATCATGCGGAACCGGAAAATCAGTTTAAGACTACTTACCTTGATCGGCAGCGCCCTGATGTGCTTGCCCGTTCTGTCCCAGCAAACCATCGTCTCCATTCACAACATGGAACCGGAGAAACTATTTCAGGAAGGCTTTCGCCTGAACAGCGAACAGGAAATCGAGATTGTGGCGGTTGCTGCGCATCAGCGGGACCGTTACAAGCTGGCCTCCGCCGCCTGGGTCATGGATATCGCCAATCGCGAGATTGTCTGGGAACTCACCGACGCCAACTCTTCCTGGAAATCCAAATACCTTCGCGAATACAAGGACCGGGTTTCCCTCCCCGCGGGCGCCTACCAACTGTTCTTCACCAATTACGTCCGGGATTATTACAAGGACGAAAAATCGTGGAGCATCGTGCGCTTTTTTCTGGACAAGGACGACCGGGATTACGAAGACCTGATCAAGGATTTCAGCATCGAGGTTAACGGCAACGGCACCGCTTTAAAGGAAAACGAAGTGCGCCGCCTCAGTGAGGAGGCCCGCCAGAAAGCCGCGGTTAGCCTGCTGGCCAGGAATGAAGAGGAATTCCTGCAACAGGGATTTAAGGTCTCCAAACCGACCGAGTTCAACATTTACGCGGTTGGCGAAGGCGGCAACGACGGCATGTATGATTACGGCTGGATCATGAACACCGCCGACCGCGAGCGGGTTTGGGTGATGAAATACCGCGATTCCGACGACGCCGGGGGAAGCTATAAAAACCGGGTGGTTCGCGACGAAATTACCCTGCCCAAGGGCGAATACGTCGCATACTACGTCACCGACGACTCGCACAATCCGAGGGACTGGAATTCCCTGCCTCCCTACGATCCGGATTTCTGGGGGCTGACCCTCTACGTCAACGATCCCGACCAGCGCGGCAACGTGAGCCTGTTTGACTATCAGGACGTTCCCAGCAAAAACGTCATCGTGGATCTGACCCGCATGCGGGACGACGAGCACGCCTCCAAAAGCTTTTCCCTCAGCCAGGACATGAACGTGCGCATCTATGCCCTGGGCGAAGGAGACCACGGCGAGATGTACGATTACGGCTGGCTGGTGAACGGCGACACCCGGGAACGGGTCTGGGAAATGAAATACCGCGACACTGAACACGCCGGCGGGAACTCCAAGAACCGCCTGATAGACGAGGTCATCTCTTTACCCAAGGGCAATTACACCGCTTACTACGTCACGGATGGTTCCCATTCCTACCGGGACTGGAACGCTTCTCCGCCCTTCGACCAGCAGAACTGGGGCTTGACCATCCTGGCCGCCGACGACGGCTTTAAACCGTCCTTTGTGGGTAATTTTCAACCCAATGCCGCCAAAAACGTCATCGCCCACATCACCGAGGTGCGCGACTGGGAAACCCGCAAGGTGCAGTTCGAAATTGAAAAGGACGGGGAAGTGCGCATCTACGCTCTGGGTGAAGGCTCGGACGGGGAAATGTTTGACTACGGCTGGATCGAAGACAGCAGCAACGGCAAGGTGGTCTGGGAAATGACCTACCGCCGCACCGAACACGCCGGTGGGGCCCGCAAGAACCGCCTTTTCAACGATCTGGTTTACCTGCGCAAAGGGCGCTACGTGCTCTATTTCGAAAGCGACGATTCCCATTCCTACGGGGACTGGAACTCCTCGCCCCCGCGGGATCCCGAGAACTGGGGCATTACCATCTTCAAAGTCGACAAATAACAGGGGCAGAACCGTAAGGTCCCCCGCCACATTCCTCCAAAACCCCGTCTCCCGGCGGGGTTTTTTTTGTGTTTTTTTGCCGGGGTCGAATCGGGGTCACTTTTTCCCGGATAATCTGCGGTTATAATTGGGGACAGAAATATCCTACGGCATATCCCGTTTCAGAACATGGAGAATTGAAACATGCTTAAACCTTATTTATTAACCGGCCTGATGATGTTGTTGATGCTGGGGTTCCTTTCCGCCGCATCCGCCAGAGACCTCGACATCGCCCTGCAGGAAGCCCTGGAATCGCTTTCCATGGCCTACAACCAGCAATACCCCATCACCGAAAGTAAAAAAGGCCTGGCCATTCTTAGCTTTCGCGAGAATACCGAAAGCGCCCGCAAAAACGGCCTGGGCACCATGATGCGCTACATGATGTCCGAGCGGGTGGTGAAGTCCAGCCGCATTTTTTACCTGCTGGAGCGCGAGAATCTCGACCAGATTATGCGGGAAATCGACCTTTCCCAAACCGACCGGGTGGACAAACAACACATGGTGGAAATGGGGCAGTTAATCGGCGCCAAAGCCTTCATGACCGGTTCCATCTCCGAAGTGGGCAACAATTTCGTTATCAGTCTGGGCCTCATCGACGTGGCCAGCGCCACGGTGGCCGCCACCGAGAAGATTGAAATCCCCCAGCATGATCTCATCGAACGCAACTTCACCATCGCCATGGAGACCATCTCCCAGTACGGCCTGGGGATCAACTTCCAGTGGAGCAGCGCCTTTGTGGACGTCCCCACCTCCTATTTCCTGCAATTCACGGACATCTACGTCAACTACCGGCCCTTCCTGTGGCTGAATTTCAAGATGGGCGGGAGCGTTCTGGACATGGGATTCGATGGCAAGGACGCCCCCGCCGGGACCATCTACCCCGATCTGCCGGGACGGTCGGATTGGGAGCCGCGCCCCATCCGCTACGACGGCGGGGGATTTTCCTTTGTAAGCCCCTATCTCGGCCTGGAATACAATTACATGATGAACCGGCGCCTCTCTTTTGCCGCCGGCATCAGCTACGTCTACGGCACCCCGGTTTTTATCCAGGATTACCGCAACGTGGTTTTTCTCGATGACGATGACCGGCTCAAGGACCTGCGCCTTTTCCGGGTGGAGCAGGAGCTGGACCGCCTGCACATCGGGCGCCTGGAGGCCCGCACCCAGGTTTATCTCTCCCCGCGCATGACCTTCGCAGTGCACGGCGCCTTTATCCTCGCCAACGACATCAACATCGACCGCACCACCATCAACAACGAATGGCAGGCTTTCCCGGATTCCGGCAATCCCGCCAACGAGGAATTCGTGACCCGTTATCTGGGTATTTCCACCAAAATTCTGGCGGACGGCAAGGATACCGAAAGTATTGACATTGGGGGTGGCTTTTCGCTGGGTATGACCTTTAATTTCTTTTTCTAGGGGACCATACCCAACTCCGGGCCAGAAGTGCAGAATTTTCAGGGAAAACGAGATGAACGTCGCTACCGAGAAGTTCGAAATGCCCATAACGGTCGATAACAGCCATATCGACCAGTTGGGGCACGTCAACAACACCGTGTATTTGAAATGGGTTCAGGAAGCCGCCACCGCCCACTGGATGGCCCGCACCACCGACGCGGAAAAGCAAACCTGGTATTGGGTGGTTACCCGCCACGAGATCGACTACAAGTATCCGGCTTTTTTGGGTGAGGTATTGAAGGCGGTAACCTGGGTGGGCAAGGCCAAAGAACTGCGCTACGAGCGTTTTACCGAGATCCGCCGGGTTAAGGACGATGCCCTGCTGGCGCGGGCGCGCACCGAATGGTGCCCCATCGACACCCAAACCTTCCGGCCCCGGGCGGTTTCCGAGGCGGTGCGGGAGAAATTTTCCACCGGTTAACCAATCTGCCAGATGCGGCTGACTTCCCCCCAAATTTCCGCGGCAATTTTCTCTTCCGGACGCTCGGCATTGACGATCAGAAAGCGGCCGGGGTTGGCGGCGGCAATTTCGTGAAAGCCGTCCCGAACCCGGTGCATGAAAGCGATATCGGTGCCTTCCATGCGATCGGTTCCCCGCCCGGCGCTGCGGCGACGGCGCAGCGACTCATCCACACTTACATCCAGAAAAAAGGTCCGGAAGGGCATTAATCCCCCGGTGGCGAAGGCATTAAGCTGACGGATAAAATGGCCGTCCATCTGCCGCCCGTAGCCCTGATAGGCGGTGGTGGAATCCACGTAGCGATCGGCGATGATGGTTTCCCCGCCTTCCAGGCGCGGCACCAGGACTTGCTCCACCAGTTGGGCGCGCGCCGAAGAGAAAAGGAGGGTCTCGGAGCGACGGGTCATCTCGCTGTTGCGATTGTCCAGCAGCATTTTACGAATGGCCTCGGAAATCGGGGTTCCCCCGGGCTCCCGCAGCATTTCCGCACTGATGCCATGGCGGGCCAGTTGGATAATCAGGCGATGGATCTGAGTGGTTTTGCCGGAAAAATCCAGCCCTTCAAAGGAGATAAATCTGGAATAGGTATGCGGATTCATTGCCCCGGCCCCGTTTAGAGAATGGATTTTCCTGCCCATTTGGTTTGCCGGAATCGCCAGATATTGGAAGCCAGGCGCATGGTTTCGTCCACCCCCTGGATGGCCCAGATCCCGGTGAGGGCCATTTGGAAAACAAAGGTCAGAATATAGGCACCGGTTATCTCAAAAATAAGTACGCTGGAGATGGCCAGCCACATCAGCCATTTCAGATCCGCCCCCCCGCGCAGGTTACCGGTAAAAACGATGTTCATGGCTTTGGGAATCTGGATCAGCACCAGCACCCAAACCAGCGAGGTCCCGTAGCGAACCACATCCGCATCGTTGGTGAAGATCCCCATCCAGGAATCCTGAAAGACTTTGAGCAGCACCCCGGCCACAATTGCCGCCACCAGGGCTACCCCCCCGGTTACGAAGCCGGCCTTCTGCGCTTCCTGATGTTCATTGGCGCCGATGCTTTTGCCCACCAGGCTCATGGAAGCCAGTCCGAATCCCTGGAAGGCCATGGTTAAGACGGACTGGATGCGCACGAAAATCTGATGGGTCGCCAGCACCACCACGCCCAGGTATCCGGCGTAAAAGCTGAGCACCAGCTGCCCGAAGGCCCACACCAGCTGTTCGATGGTGGTGGGCAATCCCAGCCGGTAGAGCCGCTTAAAGGTTTCGAAATTGGGGTGGATAAATTCCGAGATGGAGAGGAACAGGCTGCATCGCCGGCTGCGCAGCACGTAAATGGTCACGAAAAAAGCGATGGAATGGGCGATACCCACCGCCAGCGCCGCGCCCACCGATTCCATCCTGGGCAATCCGAATTTCCCGAAGACCAGTCCGTAGGACAAAAACAGGTGAATGGTATTGGCCATCAGGTTGATGCGCATGGTAATCAGGGTGTCCCCCGCCATCCGCAGAATGCCCAGAGCGATAAAATTGACGATCAGCAGCGGGCCGAAATAGGAGATGGTCTGCATGTACTGGATGCCGTAGAGGCGGGCCCGGGGCGATTCCTCGCTGATCAGCCGGAAAACCTGGGTGCCCCCGAAATACCACAGCGCGGAGATCAGAAAGGCCAGGATGGTCCCGAGGATCAGGGCCTGCGCCAAAACGTGGTTGGCGTTCCAGCGATCCCCGGCGCCCAGATAGCGGACAATAATAATGGAGGCCCCAACCACGAAGGTCAGCACCACCGTGAAGGTCAGGATAATCATCTGCAGGGAAAGCCCCACCCCGGCCAGGGCGGCTGCGGAAATATTCCCGATAAAGATCGCTTCGATAAGCCAGGCGATGGTTTGTGAAGAGAGATCCACCACCGCCGGGAGGGAGGTTTTCAAAACGTCTTTCAGGGAACTCGATTTT
>JAGRBF010000454.1:0-3536 GCA_020434205.1 Calditrichota bacterium
ATCCGGGCCGGTTGGTCGGAAACCCCGCGCAGCGCCTCCAGATATTGCCCGGTGGCCAGCAGCATAAAGGCGGTGGTTTGGGTGGAATACCAGTTCTGAGAGGCGATGGCGGTCAGCAACCTGCTGGCGATGCGGTCGGCTTCGGTCCAGTTTTTAAAGAGCACCTGGGCTTGAAGAATCATCGCCTCGTCGCGCAGGGCAGAACCGTAGGTGCCGGAAAACTCCCAATAATCCCTGGCGGAAGTTCCCGATTCGCGGCTGATCCGGGAAGCCATATCCAGGTTTCCACCCAGCTGATACCCGGAAGCCAGCATCCACTTGTCGGCATTGTCCATATCCTTGAGGTTGTTTTCCCGCAGAAGGTTCAGCGGTCCGCGGGGACTCTCACCGGCCAGTGCCAGCAGATAAGCCCGGTAAACGCGGGTCTTGAGGTTTTCCCGGGTGCTCATGGCATTGTTTTTCAGATAGGTTTTCCAGGCGTTGAGCATGTCCTCGGGAACGTTATACCCCAGCTTTTTGGCCTCCAGCAGAAAATGCCCGGCGTAGTTGGTTCCCCAATCGGAGACGTAGCGGCTTCCCGGCCAGTAGGAGAACGCCCCACCCGGCAATTGAAATCGCCGCAGGCGCAAGATGGCGTTGTTGATGTTGTCATCGATGCGGCGGGCGGTTTGGCTGTCGCCCTTTTTGCCCATAAAGGTCTTCAGGTACAGCTGGGGAAAGGCGGACGATGTGGTTTGTTCGATACAGCCGTAGGGATAGCGGATCAGGAATCCCAGCCGTTTCCCAAAATCCATATTGGGGCGGTTGCGCACCGCAATGCGCGCCTGGTTGGATCCCTTCAAACCGCGATTGGGAATTCTCAGAGAAACGCGCTCCCCGGCCCTCACTCCCTGGGAAGAAGTTTCGGTAACCCGCGGGGAAGTGGATCGCACCACGATGTCGGTTTCGCTGACGGACTTAAAGCGGCCGTTGCTGGCGGTAACCACAATTTTAGCCGGGCCGATGGCGGTATCCGCCTCCAGATCCACCAGCCAATCCTTCTCCCCTACCGCGCTGAAGCTGAGGGTGGTTTGCTTTTCGGAAAGGGGCTTAAGGGGCCCCTGGAGGTCCAGGGTTACCTTGACATCCCCGATATTTTTCTCCATGGCAAAGACGGTGGCCGGCATGGTAAAACGATCCCCGGGGCCCAGCACCCGCGGCAGGCTGGTAACGGCCATCAGCTCGGTTTTAACGGGAACGGTTTTTTGCGCGGAGCCGTAGGTATTGCCCCGCGCCACCACCGCCATAACCCGCACCGATCCCACGTAATTGGGCATGTCGAAGCTGATGGAAGCTTTGCCGCTGTTGTCGGTCTTCAGAGGTCCCCGGAATAGCGCCACCGGTTTGAATCGCTGGGTTTCCTTGTCCCCCATTTGACTGTCCCGATAGGCCTCCATCATGCCACCGCCGATGGAAAAGACCCGCAGAACGTCCCCTTTATGCGCGCCGATCACTTCATTAAAAAGGTCATAAGAAGCTACCCCCAGGCGGATCTTGCGGAAAAAATGGGCCCAGGGATCCGGGGTTTTGAAGCGGGTGATGTCCAGAAGTCCCTCGTCCACCACCGCCAGGGTAAACTGGGTGGGTTTGCCGTCCGAGGTGGCCAGCTTAACGGTGAAGGGTTCGTTGGGCCGCAGGGAAGCCGGGGTCTCCAGGGTTATCAGTTGTTGGGTTTCCGGCGCGGTCACCTTTACCGGAACCACCCCGTAGAGCCGGATGGGACGATCGTTGGCCGTTTGGGCATGGGGCTGCAGGATGGCCACCGTGGCGTAGCAGTTGGGCGCCATATCCTCCCGAATGGCAAATTCGATGTTCATTTCTTCCCCGCCCCCGGCCGCATACCAGCGTTCGTCGAGAATTTCAGAACCGCGCTCCAGGGTAAACAAGATGCCCCCTTCCCGCGGCGCCGGAAAGGTAAGGGTGGCGGTTTCCCCGGGCCGGTATTCTTCCTTATCGGTTTTGAGGGCCAAAACACCGGCGTCTTTGCCGGCAGCGCCCCGCCCCCAGGAAGAGGCATAGAAGAAAAATCCGGCCATGTGACCATCCGGACCATCCTGGACTTCCACCAGGTAATAACCCTCCTTGTCCGGCGCGAAATCGATCCGGGCCGGCAGGGATTGCGACAAAACGCTTTCCTGCTTCAGCAATTTGGTGGAGGACTGGCGTTTAAAACGCATCTGGTAATCTTCCAGATTGTCAAAATCGTACCACCAGTATTCTTCCCCCTGATAAATACGGTAGGTGAGCTGTCGACCGGCCGCCGGCTGACCCTCTCCATCCAGCAAAATGGTGGGAATAGCGAGAGTGGCGCCAACCCGGGCATAACCCCAATCCAGCTCCGGTTTTTCGAGCCCCACGTAATACGGGAAGGGATCGACCGGAATGTTCAGGATTCCGGTATTGGGGCGACCGCCTTTTTCAAAAACTTTGGCGGTAAACGTGGCCATCAGACGAGAGGGAGCCTCTTGCAACGTGGGCATGTTGTAGCGAATAATAGCATTGCCATCCGCATCCAGGCGACCGCGGTAGAGGTTGGTTTGCACCGAACGGAATTCCCGCGCCTCGTGGTCGAAAACAAAACCGTCGTATTTGGGGGCCTTCAGGGGGGATTTGCTGAGGTTCATTTCCACCTCGGCGTCCAGATTGGCGGCGGGGTTCCCGAACAGATAGGTGCTGTTGAGGTCGAGTTCCAGGGCTCCCTGTCCGGGACTAAAACGTTTGGTTTCGCTGCTCAGATTCACCTTGAGGCGGAAGGGCACCACCGTCTCGATCTTGAGATCGTGATGAAAGGTTTTGCTGCCGGCGACAACTTCCACCCGCCAGGTGCCGGTCAGGTCGTCGGATTTGCTGTCGAAGGAAAAGGCGTAAAAACCATCCTTGCCGTCGGTATGGGTTTCCTCGTAGCGCTTTTGGTTGCGGGGATTATAAATGCGCACCGAGACCGGGTGGTTGTCCGGAAAGGTATGCGCGTCGTTGCGGGCCACCACCGAAAGGTGCACCATGTCCCCGGGACGATACACCCCGCGGTCCGTATAAATAAAGGCGTTGATGCCGCCGGGGGCGCTTTCCACCCCGTCGGTGTCGAAGGTGGAGAGATTCCAGGCCATTTCGTTGAGTTTGACGGCGCTGCGCTGCTGCTGATAATTGGCCTCGATGTAGAAAACACTTTCCCGAACTTCTTCGAAGGCCACCCGCCCGCGGCTGTCCGTGCGTCCCTCGCTGATCACCTGATTCTGATAGCTTTTGAGAATCACCTGGGCCCCGGAAATGGGGTTGGCGCTTTCGATATCGGTGGCGTAAACGACGAAACGTTCATGGGCGCCCTTGGCCAGCAGGCCGATATCGCTTACCATGACCGGTTTGAAAACCTGCCCGAAGTTGCGCAGATAACTCCACGAATAAGGATGCCCTTCGTCGTAGTAATAGCTGTTGTCGCCCTCTTCCGGTTTGGGGTAAATCATGTTGTCGCGGTCGAAGCTGAGGGAGATGAGGTAAAG
>JAGRBF010000454.1:3650-3903 GCA_020434205.1 Calditrichota bacterium
CCGACCCGGTTGACGTAGCTGTAGTTGAAATCGTAGCGGCGGTCCCGGTCCCCTTTTAGCTGCTCGGTCTGGAGAAACTGACCGAGGTTGTTCTCAAATACGCGTTTAACCTGCAGAAACACCGCCTGCACATTGAGGGTCCGGAAACGGATGCGTCGCTGGTTGGCGGTGGGCAGAATCGAACCGTCCGAAACAAATTCCAGGCGCGGTTTGAGGGTCTCGAAATGGATGGTATGGGTGATGTTTTGGGTGA
>JAGRBF010000455.1 GCA_020434205.1 Calditrichota bacterium
CGCGTGTTGGGGTGTCGGGACCTACCCTTCAACCAAATGCCGAAACAAACGCGACAAGGCGGCCGCCGGATCGTCGCAGAGCCCGGAATGAACCTCGGAGCTCTGGATGCCGCTGCTGCTGCGGGCGGTCAGCCAGTGGAAACGATCTGCCAGGCTCCAGCCGGCCATCAGTCCGGCCCGCGGGGTGCCGCGGCAGACCTCCGGGATCAGCTCGATGCGCTCCCGGAAACAGTCGATGGGCCCGTTGCCGGCCAGCATCTCCAGCCGGCGAAAATCTGTGGTAACCCGGGCGTCCAGAAACCGCAGGGTGCGGCAGAAGAGGATCACCCCCACATTGACGAATTCCTGGCGCTCCACATGGGGAACCGCCCGGATGACGGCGTAATCAAAGCTGTGCGCGGGCATCTCCGGCCTCCCGGACAAAGTCTTTGGAACCTTCCAGACGGATCATCAGATAATCGTGATAAGCCTTGCGGGCCGCTTCCGGATCTCCAAAGGAAGATTCGTGGCTCAGCCACACCTCGGGCAGGGCGTAAACCAACTCCCGCAAATGCTGCTCGTCCAGAGCTTCATGGGCGTATTGATCGGCCTCCGCCAGTTCGTTGGCCTGCTTCAACAGCACATGATCCTTGACCATCGGAAAGGGCTTTTGAGCCTCAATGGCGGGATCTTCCCACCGGCGGTGGTGAAAATAGAGCCCGGCGCCGTGGTCTATCAGCCAGAGTTGTTCTGCCTGAATGAGCATGTTGACGTTGCGGACTGTGCGGTCGATATTGCGGATAAAGGCATCCAGCCAGACGATCAGCGAAGCGGTGAGGGGATCGGGCTGATGTTTGCTGAGCGGGGTATAGGCTACCGCTTCGGGGATGAAGGCCATCCCCAGATTCACCCCGGCGCTGGCGTGCAGCAGATCCTGTATTTCCGGATCGCCCTCATTGCGGCCGATCACCGGGTCCAGTTCCAGGAACAGCTGATGGGGAACCTGAAGCCCCAGCAGGCGGGCAATTTCCCCGCCCAGCCAATCGGCAATCAGCGCTTTGGGACCCTGTCCCGCTCCGTGGAATTTCATGACGTACAGCTGATCATCCTCGGCCCGGAAGACCGCGGGAAGGGAGCCCCCTTCGCGCAGGGGGTAAATGTAGTCGGTTGCTTTTAAGGTCGGCACAATCATGAGGTCCTTTTCAACAATGGCGAAACGGCAGGAAGTGTGCCGGCACGCCGGAAAACGGTAATCATCGCCTGGTTGCGATTCAGGGGAAGTTAAACCGCAACCGGGGCCATGCGCAATTGAAAAGGGGCGTCGCTGGTCAGGCGGAGAGGGTGGGGCGGCGGAAATCGCTGATGTGCACATCCCGCCAGGCCAGATCCCCTTCGAGATAGGTGAAATGCCAGCGAATGTTCTCGTTCCGGAAGCGTTTCGGTTTGTCGCGCAGCCACAGCGGGGATTCCTTAACCACATTATGCCCGTTTTCCAGCAGGGCGTTGCTGAAAAGGGGATGAGAAGCCATGGTGGTGACGATGCAGCTGCCTTTTTCCGCCAGGAAATTTTCCAGGAGGGAAATGGCCCCCCGCCAAAGAGCGGGATCTTCACCCAAAAAGGACAGGTGCACAATACGCCCGGAAACGATATCGCCTTCGGTGCGGGTATACACCAGCGCGGTGCCTTTGGGCAACCCGCCCTGCTGCAGGGTGAGGAGATAGGGGGTTACCCCGGGGGCCCGTTTCAGCCAATCCAGATGCGGTCTCAGCTCCCGGTTTACCACGGTATCCGAGGGAATGGCCGGCAGAAAATCTTCGCCCGAATGGGGAACCAGCTGAAGTCCGCTGGCGGCCTGTCCGGCGAACAGACCTTTGGAATAGTAAGCGGTTTTGGCAACCCTTTTCCACAGGGGATTGTTGAGGGCCTTCAGGTAGGGTAGGGGTTTCAGAACCTTGATGAAGCGGGGAATCTGAATGGGCACCGTGAACCTGAGCAGGGGATAGATTTTATTGACCACCTCGGTGCCGCCGATGATAAAGGTGAAATCCCCCAGCTTCATTACCTTGCCGTAGAGGGCCAGACCGGCCTGACCCGCAAATTCTTCCTTAACGATCCATTCGATGGTGAAAACGCCCTTCAGATGTTCGTCGTTGAAGCGGTAATCGGACATGATGTAGCCGACATGGCCCACGATCTGGCCTTCCGTTTCGGCCACAAAGGATTGCAAATGCCCCTCGGCGTCGGTCAGGATATAGCGAAAAACCTCCGGGTCGCGTTTGCGCGGCAAAAACAGATCGGCAATACCCTGAAGATCCGCCTCGGTAGACGGCCTGATGACCACTTCACTCATGAAAGACCCTATCCCGTTTAAAGACTGCTGATTGTTGATTGTTGATTGTTGATTGTTGATTGTTGATTGTTGATTGTTGATTGTTGATTGTTACATGGTTACAAGGCCACCCAATCACCCAACCACCTAATCACCTAATCACCCAACCACAGCGCCAACGGCGCCATCACCTACACCACCTGGCACCCGTCCACCCCAATGGTCTGCCCGCTCACGTAATCGCTCAGTTCCGAGGACAGAAACAGCACCACCCGGGCTACGTCAATGGGTTTGCCGATGCGTTTGAGAGCGGTGTTGTCGATCAGCTTGGCCTTGAACTCATCCTTGAGCTGGTCGATCATCTCGGTTTCGATCAGCCCCGGCGCCACCGCATTGACGGTGATGCCCAGGGGACCCAATTCCTTGGCGGCGGACATGGTCATCCCGATCACCCCGGCCTTGGTGCCGCCGTAAACCACCTGACCGGCGTTGCCGTAGCGACCGATAATGGAGGCCATGTTGATGATCTTGCCGCTTTGTTTGCGCATCATCATCTTGGCGGCGCGCTGCATGCAGTTGTAGGTGCCCTTCAGGTTGACGTCCATGATGGCGTCGTAATCGCTGTCCGGGGTCATTAACATCAGGTTGTCCCGCAGGATACCGGCATTGTTTACCAGCACATCCAGGCGCTTGAACTCCTTGCGGATAAACTTAAACATCTCATCCACTTCTTCGCGGCTGGAAACATCCGCCTTAACCGTGGTGGCTTTGCCGCCCTCGGCGATAATTTCGTCGGCCAGCTTTTGAGCGGCCGTTGCGCTGCTGTTGTAATTGAGGATCACCTGGGCGCCGTTGCCGGCCAGCAAACGGCTAATTTCCCGTCCGATGCCGCGACTGGCGCCGGTTACCAGACAAATTTTATCCTGAAGCATCATGCTCTATAAACTCCCGTTAGAATCGCTGTAGCGCATGGCCGTCCAACGCACCATGCGGTTGATAAATAGAATCCCGTCCCAGGGGGTATCATAATTGTTCATCGACCCCAACGCCACGCAGCGGGCTACCCCGTGCCGGGTGGCTTGTTCGCAGAAGGCCACCCGCTCATCGGCGTCCTGCATGGCGATGCCAATGGTCTGCACCTTATTGGTGATCAGGGGAATTACGTCCAGGGCACTGTTAACCGCCTTGATGAAAATGGTGCGGGATTTAACCGGCTCCTCCAGCTGAATATCGTCGTTCAGCAGAATGGTCCAATCCAGGTCGTCGGAGCAGACCACGTCTTTTTCCGGATCCAGCCAGTACATCCCGCGGGCATTCAGCACCGCCCCGTAGCTGCCGTAAGCTTTGGGAAACTTCTCGGTTACCGCCTCAAAACCGGCCACCATGTGCTCCACCATCTTTTCGGCGGCCGCCTGCGCGTTGCTGCGGCTCTGCACGAAAATTACATGCGGGGAAGAACAGGCTTCCTGGTCGAAGGTGATAATGTCCATGGCCATCCGTTTGGCCATGCCCTCGGAGATGGACGCTTCGTCCACCACCGCGAAGGAATATTTGGGGCCAAAGACCACATTCTCGCAGTGTTCGCGTTGGGGGAGGGCAATGATGTCCCGAACCGCTTCCTTGCCGCCCCAGATCACCTTGGCGTCCGCCGCCAAAGACATTCCGGTATTGAGGGCCTTGTTGCTGCTGGGGTAGTAGACCACCGCCAGGCTTTTCAGGACCTCCCGGCCGTCCAGGGTCTGGCCGTCCAGTTCCACGGAGACTTTTTCCAGAACCCGCAGAATATTGACAATCCCGCTCATCGGTTCCAGGGGAACCCGCACAATACTGGCGTTTTTGCCCAACATGGCCTGCACGATGGAAAAGATGGCCAGGGTCGGTACGTTGCCCGCCACCCAATGGCATACCACCCCGCGGGGCTGGGCTCGCATAAAAAGATTGTCGGTCTGGGCCACAAAAGCGTCCAGCACCGTTTTATCTCCCACGTTGATGGCGATGTATTTTTCCAGATTGGAGGTGCGCAGCCAGGAAGCCAGATAAATGACCCCCTCTTCGGTGAGCAGGTTGCGGGTCAGCTCCTTGCCGAATTTGGCGAGGAACTTGACGATCAGATCAATCGGGGCGCGATACAGGACCTCCTGGTCCAGTTTGGCCACGATGCTGTCAAAATCCGGGGCGCTGCCCTCTGCAAATTTACCGTCTAAAAGAAAAGTTTGGATGCTCATAGGAATGGATTTTTGATTGTTGGTAAGTGATTGTTGATTGTTCTCCGGCCAACGGCCAACGGCCAACGG
>JAGRBF010000005.1:0-38717 GCA_020434205.1 Calditrichota bacterium
AGGAATTGAAGGGACTCACGCAGGGCCCCAGGTCGCGGAGTTGCTCCACCCGGGCCCGAATGGCGAAGGCAATGTTGCCGAAAGGACCGTCGCTGCCAAACACCTCCCAGAATTTCAGGCCGTGATAGGCCGGGCTGGGTTCGGTGAAAACCGGAAAGCGGCCGTTGCCCCAGTTGAAGGTCCCCGCGTCGATAACCACCCCACCGATGGAGGTGCCGTGCCCGCCGATCCACTTGGTCGCCGAAGCGGTAACAACATCGGCGCCGTGTTCGATGGGGCGAAAAATGTAGCCGCCGGCCCCAAAGGTATTGTCCACCACCAGGGGCACCCCGTTGCGATGGGCGACCTCGGCGATGGCCTCAAAATCGGGAACGTTAAGGCGCGGATTGCCGATGGTTTCCAGATAAATCGCGCGGGTTTTGTCGTCAATGGCCGCTTCGAAATCGTCGGGATTATCCCCATCGACAAACTTGACGTTGATGCCCAGGCGCGGGAAGGTGACCTTGAACTGGTTGTAGGTTCCCCCGTAGAGGTAGCTGGTGGCCACGATGTTCTCCCCGGCCTGGGCCAGGGTGCTGATCGCCAGCAACTGGGCGCTCTGGCCGGAGGCGGCGGCCACCGCGGCCACCCCGCCTTCCAGGGCGGCAATACGCTCCTCGAACACGGCGGTGGTGGGATTCATAATGCGGGTGTAAATATTGCCGAATTCCTTTAGGGCAAACAAATTGGCGGCGTGGTCGGACCCGTTAAAGTTGAAGGACGTGGTCTGATAAATCGGCACGGCCCGGGCATTGGTGGCGGTGTCGGCGGATTGCCCGGCGTGAAGCTGCAGGGTTTCGAAGCGATACTGGCGATCTTTGGAAAGACTCATGACGGTCTCCTTTGGTAAGTAAGGGTGTTTCCCGGAAGGGACCGCCAAAATGAAAAACCCTCTTTGCCGCGGGGGAAAGAGGGTGTAACGAACGCGAAAAATCGGTTCACACTCATCTTCCCCACAAATGATTTAATTCGCGGGTCGGATTTAGCACCTTACCAGAATGAGGCAGGTTGCTAAGGCTTCACAGGGCCAGTCCCTTCACCTTTCTTGATGAGCTATCGGGGCACTCGGTTCGTCTACATAAATTCTCCGGTTGATATAAAAAAGCCCCTCAGGTGGTCGTGAAGGGCTTCGTTTGTGTTCTTTTTCAGATGCACCCTCAGACTTGCCGGCAAGCCATCATACAGCAACAGCACATCCACATCATGCTGGGTTGGTGGCCGGAAATCTGATCGGTGGTGAAACGCATTGTTTGTCCTGGCGTTGAATATTTCTACAGGCAAAACATAATACGGGTTTTCGGGTTTGTCAATAACAAGATTGTCGGAGGAACATTTCAGCCGCTTTTTCGCCTGATTCTTTTAATCTTCAAGCGTCTATAAATTAAAAACTTAAGAAAGCCACCCCCAGCGGCGAAAAAAAATTATGGCGCCTTTTCTTCATCAAATCTTAATTTGGGGAAGATATTTTTGGATGGTTGGATGGTTGAATGGTTTTCACCTTCGGTGAAGGCAAAAAAACGTTAGGTGAAGCCGAATAACCATGTAACCATTTAACCATGTAACCATTTAGCCCTTTAGCCATGCAAATCAAATCTCGCATTACCGCCTGGTATCTGGGGGTAACCCTGGCCATTCTACTGGCCTTCGGAATCAGCATTTATGTGGGTATGCGCCATCTGCTGTATTCGGCGATGGACCGGGAACTGGAGCGGGTTGCCCAGCAGGTGGCGGAAAATTTCGACCCCGCCACCAATCACCTCACCACCGCCGGGGAACGCCTGCTCAACCTCAAGCGGGCTATAGACGCCTACCATCTGGTGATTATCAACGCGGACCAGGACACCGTTTTCCAGAGCAGCACCGCCCGCACCGTCACCCTGGACATCCCCTCCCCCGGGGAACAGGAGCAGGAAATGCTGACCGTGGAGATCCAGCCATTCACCCGCTTCAATTTCAACAATAAGGACCAGAACAGTTTTTCCTTCCGGGCCATTTCCAAGAAGGTGCGCTACAACGAAAACTACAACATCCGGATCGGGGCCGCCCTCCCCCTGGCGGAAATCGAAGCCTCTATGGACCAGCTCTTTCTGGCCCTGCTCTTCAGCGCTCTGCTGGTGCTGGCCGGCATGGCCGCCGGCGGCTACGTGCTCACCCACAAAACCCTGGACCCGGTAAACGACATCATCACCAAGGCCCAAAAGATCAGCCGCACCAACCTCAGCGAACGCATCGAAATTCGCAACGAGCGGGACGAACTGGGCAAATTGTCCCGGGTGCTGAACGACCTCTTCGACCGCCTTCAGGACTCCTTCGACACCCAGCAACAATTTATGGCGGACGCCGCCCACGAGCTCAAAAACCCCCTGGCCATTCTGCGGGCCCATCTGGAGGGCGAAATCAACAATCCGGAATTGTCGGACACCCTAAAAAGCAAGCTGGTGCAGGATGTGGAAACGGTGGGGCGGATGAATTACCTGATCAACAATCTCCAGTTCCTGGCCAAAAGCGACGAAACCAATCCCTCCTGGGATTTTCGCGATGTCGATCTGGCGGAGGTGATACGGGATGTGGGCAGCGACTGCCAGGTGCTGGCGGAAAACAAACATCAGTCCCTGGCGGTGGACACCCCGCGCACGGCCAGGTTTCACGGGGACCCCACCCGGCTTTACCAACTGTTTTTCAACCTGGTGGAAAACGCCATCAAATACACGCAGAACGGGGGGCAGGTGTCCATCGGCCTCAAGCAGGACGGTCCGGGATATCAGGTAAAAGTAAAAGACAACGGGCCGGGGATTCCCCCTAACGATCTGCCGCGGGTCTTTAACCGCTTTTACCGGGTGCACAAGGACCGTTCCCGCCAGAGCGGGGGAAGCGGTCTGGGTTTGGCGATTGCCCGGGTAATTGCCGAGGGGCATCTTGGAAAACTAACGGTAGAGAACAACAACGGGCCGGGGTGTTCCTTTACGGTGGAACTGCCGGCCGAACCGGCAGCTTCCCGAAATATGAACTAGGGCGTCCAATTCCCACCCTATCACCCCGGCCCAAAAGCATACCCTAGCGGATCATGGGCAGGTATTTTTCCCGCTCTTCGAAGAGAACCCAAAGATTGATGGCGAATAGTATCAACGCCAGGGGCAGGCCTTCCGGCATGTTCACGATATGGGTGAGCACAATCCCGACCATCACCGGGAAAATCACCACGGCGCCCAGGGCGCGGACTTTGGGGATCATGAACAGAATCCCACCGACCGATTCGGCCAATCCCAGCAGAGGCAGCAACCAGCCGAACTTCATCATGGCCCCGAAAAACTCCAGGGATTCCTGAGGCATATCCTCAGGCACCGGCATGTAGTTAAAAAATTTATTGAGCCCCCCGTTGAGGAAAACCAGCCCAAACAGGACGCAAACGACCAGCAGAATTTTGTTCTTCATATTTCCTGACCTTTCTGAGAGTGATTCATTAATTATGACTGACGTTTCGCGCAAGAAGCGATTTCCGGCCCATTAACCACGAAATCGCGAAAACTGAAACCGGTTTATTCTTTGCGTCTTTGTGTCTTGGCGGTTAAACAGCAAAAATGGGTTGGGTTGCATAACATGCGTTATGATCTAAAATAACCCATGTTTCCGATTAAGAAAATGGGCTATTGCGTCATTCAGGTTCCGGCCCATTAACCACGAAATCACGAAATCTGAAACCGGTTTATTCTTTGCGTCTTTGTGTCTTGGCGGTTAAATAGAAAAAACGGTTTGGTTGCATAAGATGCGTTATGATCTAAAATAACCCATGTTTCCGATTAAGAAAATGGGCTATTGCGTCATTCAGGTTCCGGCCCATTAACCACGAAATCACGAAATCGCGAAATCTGAAACCGGTTTATTCTTTGCGTCTTTGTGTCTTGGCGGTTAAATAGAAAAAACGGTTGGGTTGCATAACATGCGTTATGATCTAAAATAACCCATGTTTCCGATTAAGAAAATGGGCTATTGCGTCATTCAGGGCGGTCATTTCCGACTCAAAAATCACCCCCGCCAGCGGAAGGACTTTGGGTTGAGGGCGCGCATGGTGCACAGGATGCCGTCCAGATGGTCGACCTCATGCTGAATCAACTCCGCGACATCGTCCGCGGCCTGCCATTCCCGCGGCACCCAATCCTGATCCCGGTAGCGCAGGGTGAGGTGCCGGTGGCGTTTAACCCGCACCAGCAGGTTGGGAAAACTCATACAGTCGTCCCAGAGCTCGAACATCTCCTCGCTGAGGCCGTCCATTTCCGGATTGATGATGATACGCGGCTGCCCGAGATCGATGTAGATCAGGCGCTTCATGATGCCCAACTGGGGAGCCGCGATGCCGCGCCCGAAGTTGTAGGTGCGGCGAATTTCCGCCATGGCGTTGGCCAGATCGGCCACCCACTCGGGCACCAGGGGAAGTTCTTCCCGCAGGACCGGTTGGCAGGTTTCGTAAAGCAGCGGATCGCCCAGTTGCAGAATGTCTTCGAGGCCTTTACGGGGCAAGGTTCTGCTCCCGGATGCGCGCCACTTCCTTGAGCAAAAGGGGAAATGCCGGGGCGGTCATCCCGTGGTCGTAGCCGTCCATTTCGTAGAGCCGGGTGTCGGGATGCCCGGCCACCTTCATCATGCGCATCATATAGGCATTTTCCTCATAGCGGCCCAGCAGCTCCAGCTCGCGGTCCCCGGTAATCAGCAGCAGGGGCGGGGCATCGGGGCGCACGTGGTAAAGGGGGGCCAGATCGTCGATGAGCGGTTGGGTCCCGGGAATCCCGCGCTCCTCGCGAACGGTAAAATGGGTGATGGTATGGCCGCTGAAAGGTATAAGGCCGGCGATTCGGTTGGCGTCTATCTCGTGTTTGCCCAGCCAGCGTTTATCCAGCCCCACCATGCTGGCCAGGTAGCCCCCGGCGGAATGGCCGGAGAGGAAAATTTGGGTGGAATCTCCGCCGAAATCCCCGATATGCCGGAACACCCAGGCCACCGCCGCCGCGGCATCCTCAATGTAAACCGGGGCCTTCACCCGCGGGAACAGGCGGTAGTTTACCCCCACCACCGCCACCCCTCTTTCCTGAAGGGCTTCCGGCAGCTCTTTTTCCCCGCCGCGGAGTCCCCCGCCGTGAAACCAGACGATGGTGGCAAAACCCGTTTCCTGTGCGGGGTAATACAGATCCAGCACGCAGCGTTCCGCGAGGTAGGGATCGGATTGGCGTTCCGCTTCGGAATAGTAAGGCAAATCTTCCCTGGTAAGGTATTGTTTTTCCTGAGCGAGGAGCCCGGTGGAGAAGATCAGAACAGCAACAAAAGCCAGTAAAATTCTCATCATTATCTCGTGTTAGGGCGTGTTGATTAGAAGTACCCAAAAGAGAGGAAGGAGACAAGGTTCATTTGGGCGTGCTAACGCTGCACCACCCCGTTTTTGATGACCGTTTGGATGGTCTGGGTATTGCCAATATCGTCCAGGGGATTGGCCTTTAACAAAACCAGATCGGCCATTTTCCCGACTTCAATTGAACCGAGCAGCGAATCGGCCTCCACCATCCTGGCCCCGTTGAGAGTCGCCATTTTGATGATGTCCGGCGGCGCCATTCCCCCCTGAGCCAGAATGGCCATTTCCTCGTGTATGCTGTAGCCGGGGAAGATAAAATCGTTGCCGACATCCGTGCCCAACACCATATTGATCCCCCTTTCATACAGCTTTTTGACATCATCAACCTGAAAGGCAAAGATATTTTCCGGGGTCACCACTTCGAAGCCGTATTCACTTCGCCAAAATTGTTCAATTTCCCGCGCTTGTGCCACCCGTTCCGGGGTAAGCATGGCTTTCAGCGCTTCGACCGGATAAAGCTCATTGAGGCCCGCAGACGCCAACCATTCCGGATGAAGGGGATAGAGAAACGATTTGTCCAGCACCAGGGTGGTAACCCAGGACCCCTCCCGCGCTTTGATGGTATCCACCGCGGCCAGGTGTTCGGGATCTTCCCAGTCTAAATCGATACCTACATAATGGACCAAATGCCGCACCCCACCCCGAACCGCCATCAGGAACTCGGTATTGTCGCTGGCATGGGCAAAAACCGGCAGGCCGTGGCGGGCCGCTTCTCTGACGATTTTATTGATAAAAACCTGGGGCATCCTTTCCACAATCGGCGGCGCCGGGCCATCCTCAATGGTCAATTTGATGCCGGCAATGGGATAGGCGGCGACCTGATCGACCAGAACTTCAATTTGGCTGGTATCCTTCAGGAAAAAAACCGTCTCGCCATCAACCCAGTTGGGGCTGGGGTAGGTTTTAACCGGATGCCTGCCCTCCAGGGTAAAATGTTGGCTGGTGTGGAAAACGCGCGGGGCGGGGATAGAATCCTGATCGCCCATCTCCCGCATGGCGGCATAAAGGTCGTTGCTGCAGCGGCTCCCGCCTGTGATAAACACCGAGGTTACCCCGTAGTGAACAAAACGGGGGAAATCGGCCCGATAATCAGTGGTATGCACGTGCCCGTCAAACAGCCCCGGAATCAGGAATTTTCCGGACCCGTCGATGGTCTTGCGGGCGGTGAGTTCGCCCTTTTGGATTACCGCGATCCTGCCGTCCCGCACCCCGATGGACACGCCCGCCCGGAGTGGGCTACCGGTGCCGTCTATCAAATTGACGCGACTGATGACCAGGTCGTACGGGGGCGTTCCGGGTTGCGGAGAACAACTCAAAAAAAGCGCCATAACCAGCCACAGCCCTGTCTTTTTCATAAAGCACCTTTCCCGGGTAATCGGGTGTTTATTTTTTCACGTTGTAGTCGAGAATCTGCAATCCGTCCTCAAAGACCTCGCTACCGTTTAGGATGAGTTGGACCTGGGTTTTGGCCTCGCCAAAAAGCGGAACACCCCCGCCCAGCACGATGGGGTTCAGCTTGAGCTTCAGCTGATCAACCAGTCCATGGTCCAGCAACCAGCCGGCAAATTGCCCGCCCCCACACAAATAGATGTCCGTGGATGCCTTTTCCTTGAGGTCGTTCACCTGCTCAACGGACCGTTCGACCACATGTACGGAATCGGCAGCATTATCAAATTTCAGGGAATCCGAAAAAATAAAATGTTCCATGTGAGGATAGGCCGGCTGCCCGGGTTGCAGCCCGAATTGATACCCAAACTCGTAGGTTTTCCGCCCCATTATCACCGTTTTAAATGCGGCGAGGTCGGCCTGATATTTCTCAACCCCCGCCCCCAGAAATACAAATTTACTGACATCATCGTTAGGACCGGCAATAAAGCCGTCCAGAGAACTGGCGACATAATAGATAATCCGTGACATGGTTTCTCTTTCTGGTTGGGTTTATTTGCTTTGCCCGACAGGGCGATCGCCCATCTCAAAAACCAGCTCCCCCCCGTTGGCGATATCGCCGTGGGCGAGGGTGGTCCCCTTCAATTCCCGGCCGTTAAGGGAAACCCGCTTCACATAAAGGTTCTCCGGACTTTGCCCCCGGGCAATAATGGTTAAATCCGCCCCGTTCTCCAAATGAATGATCGCCTTCTTCACCAGGGGACTGCCCAGAGCATAGTCCGGAGCACCCGGGGTTACCGGGTAAAATCCCAGGCTGCTGAAGATGTACCAGGCGCTCATCTGGCCGGCATCGTCATTGCCGCACAAGCCGTCCACGGTCGGGCCGTACATGGTCGCCAAAATCATCCGCACCCGCTCCTGGGTCTTCTCCGGATGACCGGTCCAGTTATACAGGTAGGGAATATGATGCCCGGGTTCGTTGCCGTGCACATAGTTTCCGATGATCCCGTCGCGGGTAATATCCTCGTGTTTTTCGATGTATTTGTCGGCGATATCCATGGTGAAAAGGGAATCCAGGCGGGCGGTCAGGCGTTTTTTCCCGCCCATCATTTCCACCATACCCTCGATATCCTGGGGCACATACAGCCCGTAATTCCAGGCATTACCCTCGATAAAACCCTGACCGTGGGTATCCATGGGATCAAAATCTTTCCGGAAGGAACCGTCGCTTAAGCGGGGCCGCATAAAGCCGAGGGCCGGATCGTAGACGTTCCGGAAGTATTGGGAGCGCTGCAAAAATTCCCCTTCCACGCTTCGATTTCCGGTCAGCGCGGCCATTTGGGCGATGCACCAGTCGTCGTAGGCATATTCCAGGGTTTTGGAAACGGCAGAGTGGCTTAGATCGTCCGGAACATAGCGGTATTGCAAATATTCCCCCAACCCGTCGAAGTAGGGTACATTAGCGGTTATTACCGCAGCCTGCAGGGCTTTTTCCCGGTCGAAATCGCCCACATTTTTCACCATGGCGTCGGCAATTACCGAGGTGGCGTGATAGCCGATCATACACCAGTTTTCGTTGGCATAATGGCTCCAGATCGGCAGCATGTGGTGCACGCTCTGTTCCTGATGGGCCAGCATGGACTTGATCATATCGTTGTTGCGGCGCGGCTGGATAATGTTAAACAGGGGATGGAGGGCCCGGTAGGTGTCCCAGAGGGAAAAAATGGTGTAGTTGGTAAACCCCTCCGAAACATAAATATTCTGATCCAATCCGCGGTAGCGGCCGTCCACATCCTCATACAAAACGGGGGACAAACTGGCGTGGTAGAAAGCCGAATAGAAGGTTCGTTTATCCGCATCGCTCAGGGTTTCCACCTCAATTCGCGAGAGGGTTTCCTGCCACTTGGCCCGGGTTTCCCGGCGGGTTCTGTCAAAATCCCAGTGGGGAATTTCCGCTTCCAGATTTTTGAGGGCCCCGGCGGTGCTGACCGGCGAAAGGGCGAATTTGATTTTGATCCGCTCCCCCTCCCGGGTCCGGAAATTGAAGTAGGCGCGCAGATCCTTACCCGCCATTTCCGGGAAATTTTCGGTTTCCTTAAAACGCCGGTAAAATCCGTTGTAGGTTTCGGCGTTGTATTTTTTGTGACCGTAACTGTGGAAGGGTTTAGAGAACTTCATGGCAAAATAGACCGTCCGGGTTCTGGCCCATCCTTTGGTCTGGCGGTAGCCGGTTACCAGAGAGTCGTTTTCCACCCGGATAAAGGTCCACACATTTTTGTTGTCGTGATGATAAACGTTGTACACCAGATCCAGGATGATGTGCGCTTCCCGGGAGGCCGGAAAGGTGTACTGATGGAAGCCCACCCGTTCGCTGGCGGTTAGCTCGGCCCGAATGCCGTAGCGCTGCAAATCCACCTGATAGTATCCGGGGGAGGCGCTCTCCTGCTCGTGCGAAAAAGTGGAATAAAAGCCCCGGCTGCCGTCGTCGCCCTGTAACGGGTCCAGAACCAGCTCTCCGGTGGTGGGCATCACCAAAAAATCGCCCAGGTCGGAATGGCCGGTGCCGCTGAAGTTGGTGTGGGCAAAACCGATCAGGGTGGTATCGCGGTATTGATATCCGGCGCAGTACTCGTAGGTTTCCCGGTTGTAGCTGCCGTCCGCCTTAAACATTACTTCCCAGTTGGTTTGGGGACTTAGCTGCACCATCCCGAAGGGGGCGGTGGCGCCGGGAAAAACGTGCCCCATCTTGCTGGTGCCGATAAAGGGGTTAACCAGGCTGGTGAGGTCCTGCCCGGGGGACAAAACAGGTGCTGCGGTGGGGGGATCTTTGGCCAGGACGGCCTGAAAAGCCAGCAACCCCACCAAAACGCGGAAGAAATTTTTCATGGAAGCCCCGGGTTATTCACAGGGCTAAGTTATACATTTTCCTCAATTATCCACGCGTTTTAGCAGGAAAGTTGTTACGTAGCGCCCAAACCATTCCGGTTTTTTGCCGTCCGGGTAGGTTTCGTCGAACATGGTGAGGGTTAGTTGATCTCCGGTGAGGGTAAAGCGGTAATACTGTTTTCCCCCTTCGAAGCCGGGCACCTTGGCGATCATCGCTTCGGTGGTCAGGGTGGAATCGGTGTACTGGTAGCGCCCCGCGTTAAAGACGATGGAGCGAAACCCGGCCTTCAGTTCCTCATCGGTGGGAGCGGACAATTTTTGGAAGGGCACCCGGGGTTCGTCGGTGGGGGTCCACATAATGGCATAGCGGCTGGGATTGATCATCAGCAGCCCGGGCTGGGCTTCCTCAATGGAATAGGTGGTATCTTTGGTAACCCAGTGGATCGACGTCATCTGCCAGGAGCCGAGCAGGGGGTTGGCCACCGTGCCCGCGGGGCTTCCTTCGGATAGCGGACCGCAGGAGATCATCATGCTCAGCAAACAAATCAGGGACATTCCCCAAACCTTATTTTCAAACGACATTGTTGCACCTCTCGGGATCAAACTTCGGTTGATGTTGGCATTGCGGCCGCGCCGCCAGCGCGCCTGATCCGTATTGATGTTTGAGGACTACATTTTGACAATTTTCGGGCGGAAATTTTTATTTTGCGGATCTCGGCGCCACTTATATCGTTTAGTGATATATCGGTGGGCGACATATGTTTAAATCTCAAATCAAATTTTTGGTCATCCGGGCGCTCGAAAAGGAGAGTCTGTCCGGCTATGGACTGATGAAACTGCTGAAACAGCAGACGGGTAAAAAACCCTCTCCCGGGTATATGTATCCCCTGCTGCACGATCTCGAAAAAGATGGTTTTGTGTCGGTTCAGGAAGGCAAACGGAACAAACTGTATTCCATTACCGCCAAAGGTAAAACCTTTCTGGCAGAGCTTCTGAAAAAGCACCGGAAATCGATTGATGCGGTGGTCAAGGCATTTGAGCCGCTCAACGAAAAGCAGGAATCCGAACAGTTTTACCTGATGCATACCCGGATGCTGACCTTCAAGGAGCAGATGATGCAGGACATGGATGTTTTCAGCAATTTCAGGTGCGCGCTCTTCGACATTTACGAAGAGAACGACCCCGCCAAACGCCGGAAGCTCAGACGGATTATCCGGGAAGCGACCCAAAAACTGGAGAAAATTTCACGATAATGAAAAAAAACCTCGACCTCACGGAAGGGTCCATACCCCGGGCATTGCTCACCTTATCCATTCCCATCATTTTTGCCAATATTTTGCAGACCGCCTATCAGCTGACCGACACCTTCTGGGTGGGGCGGCTGGGCACCGAAGCCGTGGCGGCGGTTTCCCTGAGCTTTCCCATCATATTTTTGCTGATATCTCTCGGGGCCGGATTTGCCCTGGCGGGCACCATTCTGGTAGCCCAGTATAAAGGTAAAAAAGACCAGGGCCGCATCGATCATATCGCCACCCAGACCATCATCCTGGTGGTATTCCTCTCCATCCTTTTTGCCATCGCCGGGTATTTGATGACCGATCCGATCCTCACCCTGATGGGCGCGGAAAAGGCCATTTTCGCCGACGCGGAATCCTACCTCCGGATCTCCTTCTGGGGGATTATCTTCCTCTTCGGCTATTTTGTATTTCAATCCCTGATGCGGGGGATCGGCGAGGTGCGCACCCCCCTCTATATCGTAACCGGCACGGTGCTGCTCAACCTGTTCCTCGATCCGATGTTCATTCTGGGATTCGGGCCCATCCCCGCTTACGGCGTTTCCGGGGCAGCCATAGCCACCGTTTCCACCCAGGGATTGGCCACGGTGGTGGGATTCTCCATCCTCTTCAGCGGCCGCTACGGGATCCACATTCGCCCGGAAAACTTCCGGATCGATTTGGGGGTGATGAAAAAGATGCTGGCCCTGGGGATCCCCGCTTCCATCCAGCAGTCCACCCGTGCCCTTAATTTTCTGGTGATGACCATTCTGGTGGCCAGCTTCGGCACCCTGGCGGTGGCGTCCTACGGAATCGGCTTCCGGGTACTAAGCTTTATCATCATCCCCGCTCTGGGACTAATGATGGCCAATTCCACCCTGGTGGGGCAAAACATGGGAGCTAACAAAATCGAACGGGCGGTTAAGACCTCCTTTTTCAGCGCGATATTTGCTTTTGTGGGATTAACGGTGGTGGGAATTGTCCTGTTTATCTTCGCTCATCAGATTGCCGCGGCCTTCTTGCCCGGGGAAACTGAGGTTATCGAAGCCAGCGCCCTGTTTATCCGCATCATGGCCCTCAGTTTCGGGTTCCTGGGAATCCAGCGGGTGCTGGGTGGCACCCTCCAGGGCGCCGGAAGCCCCATGACCGCCATGGCGCTTTCCCTGACCACCTCCTGGGTCTTCAATTTCCCCCTGGCCTATGTGCTGTCCAAACACACTTCGCTGGGAATGGCGGGGATCTGGTGGTCTTTCCCCATTTCCAATGTCCTGGGTGCGCTGATCACCTATATAGTTTATGCCCGGGGAACCTGGAAAAATAAACGGCTAACCGAGGACACCGACCTCGGCACCGAGGTCGCCCGGGAAACCGCGATCGAAGACAATTTGTAAGGGGAGTCAGGGTTTTTCCCGCCCGACAAAGCGCCCCTTGCCCAGCAGAAAGTCGATGGCCCGCACCACGTTTCGCGCCACCGTCTCCTCGTTCTTCAGGCGGGAAATATAGCGGACAATTTCCAGACGCAGGGAAGGACTTAACCCTTCGAATACCGCTCGGGCGGCCGGATTTTTTTCCAGCGCTTCCAGGAGTTTGGGATGGGGATCGATTGTGCGGTCGTCGGGATCAAATTCTACCCATATCTCCACCGTTTCACCGATTCGTTTTGGGGAGTTCTCCAACATGGTGAGGTTGACGTATAACCGCCACGCGCCGCTGTAGCGAACCAGGGTTTGTCGGTAAGCCTGCCCGTTCAGGGTGCCGCGAATAGGGATAGGACCGCGATCCTTTCCGGCCTGTTCGAAAAGGGCCGCCAGAATGGACTCGGGGACAAAAACAAACGGATTAACCCCGATAATCTGCAACTGCGCCGCAAATTGAAGCACCTTCAGGCCCTCCGCTAGGTACGTTTGTAGAGCCATTCCGCCAGAAACAAAATCCGACCATTATTATTTCTTTTGAACGGGGATCCACAGATCTTCTTCCGATTCGGGATCTTCTCCCTTGTATTTGGCGCCCATTACCGCCAGATGAGGGCGATTGTCCAGAAGGTAACCGGAAGCGGGTAACCACTGTCCGTAAATATACTGGAAGGTCGGCTGGGCTTCGCTGGGCCGGCCTTTATAGTGGAAAACGGCGTAAAGCCCGGCCGGGACAATCAGGCTTTCCATTCCCTCCGGCACCACATCAAAATCCGCAACCGCTACCGCCGCCCATTTTTCGAATTCCCGGGCCGGGTCGAAATTACGGAAATAATCCGGATCGCCGAACACCTCCACCGAAAACAACTCCGGACCGGCCGGATTTTTAATTTCTCCGCGACGCGGCATAAAACTGCGCCAAAGCTCCCCCGTTTTATTGTGCGCGAGGGACATTCGCAGCTTTTGCCCGATCAGTTTTTTTTCCTCAAGCATCTCGATTTTCGGTTGCATGTTTTTCCTCAATTGGGATTGGTAACTCATTTTACACCCAGGAAGCAATTTCCGGCCCATTAACCGCGAAATCGCGAAATCGCGAAAACTAAAACCGGACTGTTTTGACCCTGCACCGGAAGACCTGCTCGTCCTGCGGATATCCGCGGACCAACATGGATAGCTGGCTTACTGCCGCTCCCCTAATCGGGTGTAGGCACATAAGTTCTGGGTCTGGCAAGGACTAAACCCAAAAATTCTTCGCGTCTTCGCGGTTAAATGGCAGAACAACACCCCAAAGATCCCGGTGCTTAACGCTTCGAGAGCGCCAGTTGAATGCCCAGCCCCACAAAGAGACCGCCGGCCACCCGGTCCAGCCAAACTTTGACCCGGTAGTTTTCCCGGATCTTCTGAGAAAGGCGGGCGGCAAAGAAAGCCAGGACCAGGCACCATATCGTGCCGGTGGTTATGAAGGTCATCCCCAACAGCACAAAGGGCAGGGGACTGGCAGCGTAGGCCGGATTAATAAACTGGGGCAGAAAAGCCAGAAAAAACAGGGCCACCTTGGGGTTCAACAAATTGGTAAAAATACCGGACACGTATATTTTCCGGAAACTGACCTCCCGGGTCTCCTTTTTGAGTTCAAACTCCCCACCGGCTCGGGAGAGCAGCATACGGACCCCAAGATAGATCAAATAGGCAGCGCCGGCGTATTTAACCAGTTCGAAGGCAAAGGCGGATTTGGCCAGAATAATGGATAACCCCAGGGCGGCAAAGGCGCAGTGCACCAGAGCTCCGGAGGCGATTCCCAAAGCCGAATAAATGCCCGCTTTTTTGCCCTGGGAAATGCTCCTCCCCAGGATGTACATGGTATCCGCCCCCGGGGTTAGGTTGAGCAGAATGCCGGCCAGTACAAACGTCTCGAAGTTTTCAATCCCCATATCGAATTCTCATCCTGGGTTAATGTTATTATTCTTGCCAATCCACGACCTGCTCCTGTTTCTGCCACCCATAATAAACAGATCAGGCCGGGCCTCCAACCAATTTGATGTTCCTGCCGGTTATCGCTACCGGGAGCGGATCACCAGGCGGGCATCCGGTAATCCGTCGCTTCTGACGGTCAGGTTTATATCCCCGGCTTTGCCGGTATTTTTGATAACCACCAGGGCGCGTCCCTGCCAAACCTTTCGGGAATTGGCAACATAGGGGTCATCATCCTTCAGATTGGCATTGTCGACCCCGGCAATGGTTCCCGGCCCGTCGACCCGGAAGGTCAGGCGGTTTTGGGCGCTTGGCACCCGTATGCCCTGCTCATCGTTGATTTCTACGGTAACATAGGACAGATCCTGGCCACTGGCCACCAGCTCGGGACGATCCGCGCCAAGTTTGATAGCTGCCGGAGCACCGGCCGTTTTGAGAACGGCAAATTCGACCGCGTTATCGCCGTCCATGCCAACGGCTTTTAACTCTCCCGGGGCATAGGGAATTTCGAAGATAGCTTTGAATTCCGTTTGCACCGAGACCGGTTGTTCGCCGGCCAATTTCCCGTTCAGGTAAAGCTGCACTTTGGGGTACCTGGAATACACCTCAACCGTCAGCTTTTTCCCTTCATACCCGGGCCAGGTCCAGCTTTCCCAGGTTGGCCAGACCGACCAGATGGTTTCCTTGATCTCCCCGTTTTCCGGATTGGGCTCCCTCACCGCCAGAAAGAGTTTTTCCGCATCATTGTAAAGCATGCTGCGGTAATGGGAGATGGGCTTGCGCCAGCCGGTCAGGTCGATATCCCCGCAATAGGCGCCGTGCCAGGGATAAAGGTCCAGTTCCCAATGCTGCCCGTCCGGCTCTCCGGGATAGTAGTAGCGTCCGATGCCCGACTCGCCCAGATAATCCATGGCCGTCCATACGAAATCGCCAATTACAAAGTCATTTTCCTGAACCAGTTGCCAGTTGGCGAAGGCATCCCGCGGGTAGGATTCGGTCTGGACGATAATGCGCTCCGGTACCCGGTGGTGATCCGATTCCGCAAAGTGCAATTGGTAGTTATAGCCGGCCACATCGTGCTCGGCGAAGAGCGAATCGAACCTGGCCCACCCCTGGTCTCCCCAGGTGGTCATGGCCGAGGTAACCGGGCGGGTGGGGTCCAGCTTGCGGATGTGATTGTTCAGCATGCGGGCGGTTTGGATGGCCCGGGGTTCGGTGCGTTCCAGAATTTCGTTGCCACTGCTCCACAGAATGATGGAAGGATGGTTTCGGTCCCGCAGTACCATGGCTTCGATGTCGCGCTGCCACCAGGCGTCAAAAACGGTGCCGTAATCGTGGGGGGTTTTGGAAGCTCTCCAGCCGTCGAAAGATTCGTCGATTACCAGCATGCCCAGGCGATCGCAGGCGTCCAGAAAGGCTTCCGAGGGAGGATTGTGAGACGTTCTGACCGCATTAAACCCGGCCGCCTTCAGGAGCTCCACCTTGCGCGCTTCTGCCCGGTCGTAAGCCGCCGCACCCAGGCAGCCGTTGTCGTGATGCACACAGCCGCCATTCAGGACCACCTTTTGTCCGTTCAATTGAAAGCCGTTTTCCGCGCTGAAATCGAGGCGGCGGATGCCAAAGGTGTTGCGCACCCGATCCAGGACCTCTCCCTTCCGGCGAATTTGGGAGGTCGCGGTATAAAGATGGGGGGATTGGGTATCCCACAGCAAGGGGGCCTTCACCTGAATTTCCTGAACCACCGTCTTTTGCCCGCCGGCCGGCAATTCGATTTCCGATTCCAGATGTCCCCGGGGCTGGCTTCCGGGATCCTTGAGGGTCGTGGCGAGAACAACCTGCTGCGGTCCGCCTGTTTCATTTTTGAGGGTTGCTGAAATCCGCACCGTTGCGGATTCCCGGCTCACCTCCGGCGTGCTGATCCCCACTCCCCAATGGTCAAAATGCAGGGGGCCGGTTACCACCAGCCACACATGCCGGTAAATCCCGGAACCGCTGTACCAACGGCAGTTTTTTTGCCGGGAGTTGTCCACCCGTACGGCAATCAGGTTCTTTTTTCCGGGTTTCAGATGAGGGGTTAAATCGCAAATAAAGGCGGTGTAGCCGTAGGGGTGCGTGCCCAGGGATTCGCCATTAACAAAAACCTCGGCATTCATATAAACCCCCTCGAAATAGAGGGAGATCTTTTGCCCATTCCAGGTCTCCGGCACCGCGAAGGTTTTGCGATACCACCCGACCCCGGTCGGGAAATAGCCGCCGTCGTTGCCGGAAGGATTTGCCGGGTTAACGGTTCCCTCGATGCTCCAGTCGTGCGGCAGGTCCAGGGTTCGCCAGTTGCTGTCGTCAAAATCCGGCGATTTGGCCGCGGGACTGTCGCCCGGTGCAAATTGCCAGCCCAAATCGAAATTCTGCCGGCGCGATTCCGGTGGGGTTTCCCCTGCCCAAACAGTTGAATTGAAAATCATAGCCACAAGCAAAACAACCGCTGCAGCAAACAGCTCTAATTGCCGGTTCATTATCCGACCCCCTGCAGAAATTTTGTTGCCGGCGCTGGCCACCAAGGACAATCCCTTATAATCCCCCGGGGTCCTATTCCGGGCCCCCGCATACCGGGATGAGGGATTCAGGGAAAAATACGATTTTGGTGATGGCGTTTCGCGCCCGGCGGTTAATCGCCATTGACCAGCGGTTTTACCCGGGTGCCGATCAGTTCGATGGCTTTTTTGAGCTGCTCATGGGATAAATCCGCCACGTCCATCTGAAAGGTAACCCGGTCGATGCCGCCCAGGGCCTTGCTGTGGCGCAGGATTTTTTCGGCGACCTCTTCGGGGCTGCCGATCATCATAAATCCCAGCGGACTGCGGCTTTGGTTAAAGCGCTCCATGTTCATGGGCGGCCAGCCGCGCTCCCGGCCCAGGCGGGTCATGTTGCGGGCGTGGCCCGGATAATAATCGGCCACTGCTTCCTCCATGGTGTTGGCCACATAGCCGAAGGAGTGAAGCCCCACCTTCATACCCTCCTCGGGATGCCCGCTTTTGAGCCAGGCTTCCCGGTAAATATCCACCAGGGGGCGGAAGCGATGGGTTTCCCCGCCGATCACCGCGACCATCAGCGGCAATCCCAACATCCCGGCCCGGGCAAAGGATTGCGGGGTTCCCCCCACTCCCAGCCAGATGGGCAGTTTTTGTTGAAGGGGGCGCGGGTAAATCGGCTGGTCGTCCAGGGCCGGGCGAAATTTACCGGACCAGGTGATTTTTTCCTTCTTGCGCAATCTCAGCAAGAGGTCCAGTTTTTCCACAAACAAGGCGTCGTAATCGTGCAGGTCGTATCCGAAAAGGGGAAAAGCCTCGATAGAAGAGCCGCGCCCCACCACCATTTCCGCCCGGCCTTTGGAGATCAGGTCCAGGGTGGCAAAACTCTGAAACACCCGCACCGGATCGGCAGCGCTGAGCACCGTTACCGCGCTGGTCAGCCGGATCCGTTCCGTTCGCGCCGCGGCCGCCGCCAAAATGGTTACGGTGGAAGCATCGAGATATTCCTCGCGGTGGTGTTCCCCGATGCCAAATACGTCCAGTCCGCAGCGGTCGGCGTGTTCCATGCGCTCCAGCAATTCGGCCATAGCCTGAACGGGTTCCATACGCCGCCCCGTTTCGTTGGCCATGGTGTAGGCAAAACTGTCGATGCCGATTTCCATAATTTTTTCCGTCTTTTTTCACCAATCTTAGGGCGTGTTGCGCAACCAAACCCATTATTTGCTATTTAACCGCGAAAGCGCGAAGAATTAAAATGTTTGGTCTTTGCCAGACGCAGAACTTACCTGCCCATACCTGCCTTGGGGAACGGACGTTAAACCGCTATCCATGCTGGTCCGCGGATAACCGCAGGACGAGCAGGTCTTCCGGTGCAGGGTCAGATCCGTCCGGTTACAGTTTTCGCGATTTCGTGAATTCGCGGTTAATGGGCCGGAAATTGCTTCCTGCGCGTATCGTCAGTCAGTAAAAGGGCCACGCGAAATAGATTGCCCTGCTGGCGGAAATATAGAAGGCCTGCCCTTAAAAGGCAAAATGGTTGCGGTTTAGCGCATGATATCGGTATCGACCGGAATGTAACCCAGATGCCGGCACAGGGATAATATTTGCCCCTTATGATGAAACTCATGGCTGAGGGTATGGGTGAAAATTTTTAGAAAGCTGGCCTTACCGGGAGATCCGTTCAGCTGAAAAGTCGCTTCCCGGAGCCCGAGGTCACCAGACTCAGCCAGGAAACTGCCCATTACCCGGTCCACCAGATCAAAATGGCGGAGAATCCCCATCAGATCCGGAATGGAATTGTATTCGGCATAGGTCATGTCCCGACCCAGGCAAACCTCGCCGATCCAGTACAGGTAAGTGTTGCCGATGTGGGTAAGGAGATTGCGAACGCTACCCCTTCCGAAAGCGCTGTTTTCCAGAACAAATTCTTCCAAAGCGAGCCGCCCACAAAACTTCAGCAGCTCTCCCCGGGAATCCCTCGCCAAATCGTACTGAACCCGTAAAAGATCGGGGAAATGGTCCATCTCAGATACCTCCGCATTCAGGGTTGCCCAGGGCGTCTTGACAATCATCTAAACTGTCGAATCTTCTAATTATCAACGCGCCTAATATAAAATTACCATCCAACCACCCTATTACCCAACCACTTACCCACCCTACCACATTTTTTTGTTTCCCTTCATCTTCTCTTCATCTTGACACGCTATTCTTTCCATCGAAAGCTTTTTTCCCCGCCGTAAGGCGGATGATTCGGACAATTAACCCAGTAATGGAGGTTTTAAGATGAAACGCACTCACATTTGGAAGCCCACCTGGACTTTCCTGATGGCCGGTCTGGTTACCGGTCTGCTCCTTTCCGCCGGCATGGGCTGGATGCAATCCGGCCATGCCGACGAACCCAAACCGGCCGCTCCCCCCATCCAGCCGGCCCAAACCCCGGCCCTTTCCGCCGCCCAGCAGCTTAGCGACGCCTTTGCCCAGGTGGCCGAGGCGGTCAAACCTTCGGTGGTCACCATCTTCACCGAAAAAGAGATCAAGATGGATCGCCGCAGCTTTCACATGACCCCTTTCGAAGGCTTTTTCGGCGATCAATTCCGTGAATTTTTCAACGATCCCCGCAACTCCCAGCCCCAAAAGCAGACCGGTCTGGGCTCGGGCGTGGTGGTCCGCGAAAACGGTATCATCCTGACCAATAACCACGTGATCGACGGTGCGGATGAGATCAAGGTTCGTTTTGCCGACGGCAAGGAACTGGAAGCGACCCTGAAAGGGCGAGATCCCAAAACCGACCTGGCGGTTCTGCAGGTAGAGGCCGACAACCTGGTGCCCATCAGCCTGGGTAATTCCGATCAGGCCCGGGTCGGCGAATGGGTTCTGGCGATCGGCTCCCCCCTCAGCGCCAACCTGGCCAGCACCGTCACCAGCGGAATTATCAGCGCCAAAGGCCGCAACGGGGTTGGACTAACCCGCTATGAAGATTACATCCAGACCGACGCCGCCATCAATCCCGGCAACTCCGGCGGGGCCCTGGTAAACCTGCGTGGAGAGCTGATCGGGGTGAACTCCGCCATCGCCACCCGCAACGGCGGCAATATGGGGATCGGCTTTGCCATTCCCGCCAAACTCGCCGATAAAATTATGGCGGACATCCTGCGGGACGGCAAGGTAACCCGCGGCTGGTTGGGCGTCTACATTCAGGACCTCAATCCCAATATCGCCAGCGCCCTCAATATTCCCGTTCAGGAGGGGGTAATCGTCTCTCAGATCCAGGAGAACAGCCCTGCCGAGAAGGCCGGCCTGAAAACTGAGGATGTGATCGTTAAGCTGGACGGAGAAGCGGTTCACAACTCGGCCGAACTGAGCAACCGCATTGCCGGTCTCTCTCCCGGCAGCACCACCAAAGTGACCCTCTATCGCGACGGCGATGAAAAAAACATCAATGTTAAACTGGGCGAACTGCCCGAAGACGAGTTAGCCGAGGACATGCAGGATTCCGGCAAGCGCGGCAAACTGGGCATGGGCCTCACCGATTTCAATGGTGAGCTGGCCGATCGTTTTAACCTGGACGCGGATCTGAAAGGGGCCCTGGTAACCCAGGTGCAGCCCGGAAGTCCTGCCGCGGAAGCCGGTTTGCGGACGGGAGACCTGATTCTTCGGGTAAACCGCAAATCGGTCGGCAGCGCCGGAGAAGCCAAAGAGCTGCTGGCCAACAGCCCCTCGGACAAGCCCATTCTGCTGCAGGTCCGCCGTGGCAACGGCAGCCTTTTTATCGTCATCGAAGCCGAATAATCCTAAAACCTCTCCAACGGTAATAGCAGTTCCCTCGTGTAGGGACAGGTCGCGACCTGTCCCTACATTGGTTTTGGACCCATTTATTTGCTTTTTTTCCTTCAGGATACCCGGGATTGGATAACCGGATAGTAATCGGGAGCAATCAACCATTCGACGAAGCCGAATAACCATCCAACAATCCAGCCATGTAGCCATGTAGTCTTCCCTTGAAAGGGCCTTTGTGGTTGGGAAATCTCTTCATTAAATTGGAACTATGCGAATACTCGTTGTCGAAGACGAAGAAACCCTCGCCCAGAGGATTGCCAATATTCTCGAGGGAGAAAACTACAGCGTGGAAACCGCTTTCCGCGGGGATGACGGCCTGGAAATGGCCCTCACCGAGGAATACGACCTGCTCCTGCTGGACATCCTGCTGCCGGGCCGCACCGGCATCGAAATTCTCGAGGAAATCCGCAAGGAAGGGCTCTCCACCCCGGTGTTGATGCTCACCGCCCAGGATCGGGTGGAGGACAAGGTTAAAGGCCTGGACGCCGGTGCGGACGATTACCTCACCAAACCGTTCGCCCCGCCGGAATTGCTGGCCCGCATTCGATCCTTGCTGCGGCGCCAGAGTGAGGCCACCACCGCCAGCATCGAGATCGGGGATATCTCCATCCATACCGGGAAAAAGGAGGTTAGCGTTAAGGGGGAAGTACTGAGCCTGACCGCCAAAGAATTCGCCATCCTCGAGTTTATGGCCTACAACAAGAACAGGGTATTGTCCCGCATTTCCATCTCCGAGCACGTCTGGGGAGATAATTTCGACCTGTTCAGCATGACCAACTTTCTGGACGTGCATATCAAAAACCTGCGCAAAAAGGTCCTCACCGCCGGGGGGGAGAACCCCATCAAAACCGTGCGCGGGGTGGGGTACATGCTGGAGGGATAATTGCGGTAGGTCCATGGCGCGCCATAGTAGGTCCACGGCGCGCCGTGAACCTACTACGACGCGCCATGGACCTACCGCACCAATAACAATTTGCCGCTGGCCGAATGTTCCCCGGCCGAAATCCGGTAAATATACACCCCGCTGCCCACCGTTTGCCCCCGGGCATCCCGCCCGTCCCAGCGCAGCGATTGAAGCCCCGCCAGCATCTCTCCGGGATAAAATTCCCGTATTTTTTGCCCCAGCGCATTGAAGATCGTCACTTGCACAACCCCGGGCCCGGGCAGTTCGAATCTCAGGTTGGTTTCCGGATTAAAGGGATTGGGATAGGCCGGCAACAACCGCAGGGATTTCGGCAGCGCGATACTCAACGGCTCTATCCCCACCAGGATGCTGTCGGTCTGGTACGGCTCGAAGGTTACCAGACCGTATCCGGCCCCATCCGGCTGATGAACAATGCGGTCCTCAATGCTGTCCCGCACCGCGCTACCCCACCAGTTGTTTTGCGCCATAATCGGCAGGGCGTTGTTGTTGAACAACTCATAGCGGGTGGCACCGATCCCGTTGCCGAGGAAGCGGTTATAACCGTCGTCCGTGGTATCGGCATTGTTCAGGTTCCCCACATTGGGCTGCCCGCCGTTGATAATGGCAACCCCGTAAAATTGGCCGTAAATATCGTTGCCGGTAATCACCGGGCGATTGGCCCCGTTGCTGGCAATGCCGAAGCCGTACAGCTGGGTATCCGGGTTAACGGTGTTATCGCGGATAACATTATTGCGGATTAGGGGATTGGCATTCACCGAATAACACAGAATCCCGAAGGCGCAATTTTCGATAAGGTTGTTTTCGATAAGGGCATTGGAATCGTTCCAGATGGAAATCCCCCCGCTGCGCGAGTAGCGACCGGTGATGTGATTCCCGGTGATAATCGGCGAATTAACCCCTTGCAGCCCGATGCTGATAATATTATAGGGACTGTTGTTTTCGATATTGTTCTCCAGGAAGCGACAGTTGCGAATGGTGGGTGAGGAGCTCAGGGTCATGGTGATAGCCCGCTGCCGGTTGTTGGCGATCCGGCAGTCAGTGATCAGGCTGCTGGACTCGCCGAGGTCCACCGCCACCTCGCTGGTTTGTTCGATGCGGCAATGGGCAATGGTGGCATCGGCTCCGAAAACGTCGATTGCCCGGGTGGCGTAGAACAGTTTGGCATAATGCAATTGAAAGTCCGAACCGGGGCCGGTATCGCGAAAACGCAGGCCGTAAAAGGCTCCCGGAACCGCCGCCTCCGCGGAGATCAGGATAGAGTCCCCCTCACTGCCGCTGGCCAGCAAAACCCCGTTGATCTCCAGGGTCAGAGAACCGCCGCCTCCGCCGGTGAAGATCAAGGTATCCCCGCCGAAGATGGACAGGGTATCCCCCACCGCCACCTGAATGGTCTGGGAGATGGCATAATTGCCGCTGTCTCCGCTAACCGCCCCGCCGGAGCGCACCACCAGGCTGTCCATGTTAAAGTGAACCCCGCTGCCGGGCGTTACGTAATCGGCCAGAAGCGCCGGGGCGGAGCAGAGAAACATCAGGAGAAAAAATCGTTTGGCATTCATCAAAGGTCCTTTGGTTTTGGAAGGGAACGGGCGATCCGCGGCGCCGTGAACATGCGATTAAATTACCCAACTGCACGCAATCCTTCAAAAGGTTATTTGTCGTGGGTATATTACCCTATGGAAAAAACAACCAAAAACGCCATCATTATCGGGGCCACTGCCGGAATCGGCCGGGAGCTGGCCATCCAGCTTAATCTGAAGGGATATCGCCTGGGCCTAACCGGCCGGCGGGAGGAATTGCTTAACGCCCTGCGCGAAGAGCTGCCCGGGGACAACCGCATCGCCGTCATGGATGTCACCCAACTTCGGGAAAGCCGGGAGACGTTTAATCGTTTGTGCGAGGAAATGGGCGACGTGGAGCTGGTGATCCTCAATGCCGGGATCAGCGCCGGGCTAAATCCCGACTGGGAAACCCTGCAGCGCATTATAGACACCAACGTCAGCGGATTTGTGGCATTGGGCGAAGCAGCCTTCGATTATTTCTCCGCAAGAGGCGGGGGACATATTGTGGGCATCTCTTCCATGGCTGCCCTGCTGGGGCTGGCGCGCTCCCGCACCTACAGCGCCTCCAAGGCCTTCGTCTCCAACTACATGCAGGGCTTGCGCCACCGCTCCGCCCGTAAAAAGCTCAACATCATTGTTACGGACATCAAGCCGGGCTTTGTGGAAACGGAAATGACGGAAGGCAAGCCGGTTTTCTGGCAGGCCCCGCTGGACAAAGCGGTTCGCCAGATGGTGCTTAGCATCGAGGGAAAACGGCGCCACGCCTATATAACCCGGCGCTGGCGCCTGGTGGCCTGGACCCTGAAGCTCCTGCCGGAATGGCTCTTTTTGAAATTGCCTTTGTAGGTCCGCACCTTCCTTATTTCACCAGCAGCATTTTGCGCACCTGGTGGAATTCCCCGCCCTGAAGCCGGTAGAAATAAATGCCGGAGGCCACCGCATGTCCGGCATCATCCAGGCCGTCCCACACCACCTGATGTTCGCCGGCGGCAACCGGTCCGTTGCTCAGGGTGCGCACCAACTGCCCGCGGGCGTTAAACACCTTCAGGCTGATCTCCCCGCTGCGCGGCAGGGCAAAACGAATGGTGGTGCCGGGATTGAAGGGGTTGGGGTAATTCTGCTCCAGGACATAACTCTGCGGCAAAACCCCGCCCCGGATTTCATCTTCAATGCCGGTCAGCAGGTCCGGGGCCGGCGGATCCAGGCGCACACTCGTGTAAATGTGAAATTCCCCGGGAGCCAAAGCCACAATCTGATTGACGTCGGTAACCTCAATGCTGTCCCCGCTAAAAAAATCGTACCAGGTTCCGGTACTGGCAAAACGGCCGTTGGCCTGACGGGTATCCACCCCGAAATTCCCCACAATATTGACGTTCATGTCGGGATGGGCAAGGGTGATGATCTTGTAGCCGCTGGTGCTGCCCAGCGATTGAAATACCGCCGTAGCCGGATCGCGGAACACCGCATTATCCCGGCGCAGTTTCAGCAAGGCGGCATAGGTACGGTACAGCCGCTTGCGGTTGACGTCGAAATTGTAATACCAGCGAATGGGTTTTTCGCAAATCCGGCAGGGATCGTCGATGGAAACGTCGTAGCCGAGCTCCCCGAATTGCCAGATCATTTTGGGACCGGGAATGGTCAGGAAAAAAGCCCCGGCCATCTTCATGCGGTTGAGGGCGGTCTCCGGGTCCTGCACGTTGTAGCTGCCCGAGCTGTTGCCGTAGGCGAGGTTCTTGAACATCAGGCGCTCTTCGTCGTGGCTTTCGTTATAGGTAACCAGACCGGCCTTGTTCCATCCGCGCGCCCCGAAGTAACCCCAGGAAAAATCCGACTTGCCGTTGTCGTGGTAGCCCATGGTGGCTTCGTTGTAGTTATAATTGAGATTGCCCCAGATCATCATGCCGCGGTTGTACTCGGCCAGGATTTTTTCCTCGGTATTGGCGGCAAAGTGCTCCAGAATGACCACCGCATTGCTGTCCGCCGCCCAGATCTGATCCGCCATGCGCTTCAGGATCACAATTCGCGCCGCGTCATAAGCGCCGCCGTCTCCGGGGGTATTGGTGAAACCTTTGGTGAAATCGAAGCGGAAACCGTCCACCTGGTATTCTTCCAGCCAGTAGCGGTTTACCCGATCCACAAAGGCCTGGGTATGGGAACTTTCGTGGTTGAAGTCGCTTCCCCAGGAAAATACCGGATTGGGGGAAACCTCGTTGAACCAGGGATTGTTGGCGGCGGGGCGATTGAGGGTCCCGTTCCAGTAGAGCCGCACCATGGGATTTTGCCCGTAGGCGTGGTTGAGCACGATGTCCATGATCACCGCTATTCCGCGGGCGTGGCACTGGTCGATAAAGGTCTTCAGGGCTTCTTCGGTGCCGTAGTATTTGTCCGGCGCGAAATAAAAGGAGGGATTGTATCCCCAGCTGGAATTGCCCTCAAACTCATTAAAGGGCATTAGCTCGATGGCGTTAATCCCGAGGTTCTTGAGGTAGTCCAGGGTGTCGATCAGGGTTTGATAATCATGACGGGCAATAAAATCCCGCACCAGCAGTTCATAAATAATCAGCTCTTCCTGGGGCGGGGCCTGAAAGGTGTCGCTGTAAACCCAGTTGAAGGGGGATTGAGCGGTTTGCAGCACCGCAACCGGCTCGGCGGTCAACCCGGCCGGATAGGCTTTCAGATTGGGATAGGTAACCGCGGGAATAAACCCGTCGTTCCAGGGATCCAGCACCTTTTCCGTATAGGAATCGGCCACGCGCAGGTCACCGTCGACCAGGTATTGAAAACCGTATTCCTGACCCGGGGTGAGGTTGTCCAGGGTAATCCACCAAAGGGTGCTGTCCGGATTGGGGGCGTGGCGGTTCATATAAAACCCGTCGTCCACCATCCAGTTGTTGAAATCCCCCAGCACATAGACAAATTCTTTATAGGGTGCGAATAGGGCCAGGGTAACGGAAGTGCTGCTGAGGTAGTTGATCCCGGGTTTGATGCCTGCCGGAGGTGCTGCATTAACCGGATCGGCATTAACCTTCACCTCAAAATTGACGGTATCGGCCCCGCCGCCGGTGGCATCGGCAATCAGCTCAAAACTGTGAAATCCCGGGGTCTCACCCAGGGTATGATAGTCATAGGCCAGGGTGTCGGCGCTGCTTTGCGCCACCAGTGCGGCATCGAGATAAAGGCGCATGCCCGCCACCGGCGCCCCTCCTGCGGAGGCGCGAACCGCAACCGTATCGTCCTGAGAGGCGAAAACCGGCGAGCGGCGGGGAGATCCGAACGGCGCGGTAACGGCGGGGCTTTGAACCGTGGCGGAAATCCCGGGCGGGTAGAGCGGTGCAAAGATATCGGCGCCCCCGACGTCCCGGCCGGTGCGGGAACCGTCGTTATTGCGAAAAACAAAGGCCAGTTTGCGAATTTCTTCCCCGCCGTTGGTTACCGAATAAAAGGCCCGGGGGTAGCCGATCACCAGTTGGTAAAGATCGGTCCCGATACGGGTCAATTGCGGTTGAGTGGTGTTGTTTCCCCAGCTTCCGATTACGTGTTTCCAGTCGGTATCCGAGGTGCTGAAATTGGTGATCACCCCGGTATGAGCCCAGATGTCGCCGGTATAGCCCTGAAGGCCGCCGTCTCCCTGGGTAGCATCGAAGATGAGAATAATGGAGTCATTTTCGGTTGGAAAAGCCGGGGTGGTGGTTACCACCTGGGCCGCCAGAGGCAGGCAAACGGCCAGAAAACTTAGGGCTGCAAAAAAGGCTTTCATAACGGGGCTCCTGTGAACATTGAAACAAGGCTTATCGGCGGCACCTCCCAGTGGTGCCAGAGCGTGTTGGCAATTGGCAAACCGGGTGAATAATCCAATTGTCAACACGCCCGAATGATCAAGATAAGGTGCAGGTTCCCGTATGGAAAGACAAAATTGAATTAGTCACTCTTATTCAAGTGACGAATAAAAAAACGGATATAACATAGAAACCCCCTGGTCCCGAAGTTGAACTTCGGGACCAGGGGGTTAAGAAGGTGGTGAAACTGGGGTTATTGGGGATGGCGGACCAATACCTTGTACCCCCAGGCGGGCAGATTGAATGCCAGCTCGCTGCCCGGAGCAACCACAATTTCCTCTTCCTGATACAAACCGCGGTAGGTGCCGGGCTGTATCTGTCCGCTGATCTTTAAATCCCGGGCCGTTTTGCCAAGATTAAAAACGGCCAATACCGCGTAGCCTTCCTTTTCCCGAACAAAGGCGAAAACGGATTTTTCCCGGTCGGTGGGCAATTGTTTGAGTTGTCCCCCGGCTTCTCCGTTCCACAGTGCTTTGTTGACCGCTTTTTCCGCCAGCAGCAGTTGGTAAATCCCGAACATCGGGTGCGATTTCCAGGCGATAAAGTCCTTGTCAAAAAAGGACAGGCGCTTATCCAACCCGGCTTCCTGCCCGCTGTAGATCAGGGGCATCCCCGGAATTACCGCGCTCAACACCGCAAAGGTTTCCGCGCCACCGCCCAGGCGTTCAAAGACCGTCCCATTCCAGGAATTTTCATCGTGATTAGAGGTAAACTGCATGCGGTAGGCATCCGGCGGAAATTCCGCGCTCTCCTCCATCAGCAGAGCGCTTAAATCCGTGGCGTCCTTTTTGCCCTGGGCGATAGCGTTCATCATCTGGTGCACCCGCCAGGAATAGGTCATATCAAAGGCTTGATGCAGCTCGGGAACCGCCCCCTCCGCCAGCATAAAAACGGGTTTAATGCCATCCAGGCGTTGGCGCACCGCCCGCCAGAAATCCATGGGCACCATTTCCGCCACGTCACAGCGGAAACCGTCCAGATCGGTTTCGCGAACCCAGTAGGCCATGGCCTCCATCATGGCGGCCCGCAGGCCGGCCTTCTCGTAATTCAGATCGGCGACATCGTGCCAATCCGGCACCGGGGGCATCATATTGCCGGTGCTGTCCTGGGTGTACCAATCCGGGTGTTTGCGGGCCCAATCATTGTCCCAGGCGGAATGGTTGGCCACCCAATCCAGGATCACGTACATCCCCTCGTCATGGGCTTCCCGGACCAGCCGTTTAAAATCCCCCAGATCCCCGAATTCCGGATTGACCCCGGTATAATCCCGGATGGAATAATAACTGCCCAGTTCTCCCTTGCGGTTTTTTTCGCCGATCGGCTGAACCGGCATAAGCCAGAGAATTTTGACGCCGAGCCGCTTGAGACGGGGCAGGGATTTGCGGAATTCGTTCAGGGTACCTTCTTCGGAATACTGCCGGATATTAACCTCGTAGATGGCGGCATTCCGGCTCCACTCCGGAGCGCTTTTCTCCACCGTCTCCAGCGAAAGAACCGGGGTAACACTCACCACCGGTGGATCTCCCTGACAGGCAACCAACACTAAAAAGACCATCAAAAACGGAAAAAACCGCCCCACCTGCGTAAAAGCTCCTTGGCCTTTGCCCACGCTTAGCATCGATACCACCTCCTGTAAGACATTAAAAGGTGCTGAGGTATTATAGGTACTGCAATATGGTTCGGTTGGACGCAATTCGTGCCGCGCCGGGTACAGCAGACGAGGATGTCAGGGTTTTGGAAAGCGCGACTTATTATATATTACGCTTTTGAAAACTTTATCCCAATTCATTTTTGTCAAACCGGCCGCGAGGGTTATCTTGGGGTGATGATTTTAATGGCATCTTTTGAGGAGGAGCGCAAAATGAGTAAAAAACTCAAGAACATCATCTGCGATATTGACGGGGTTTTGTTACATCAAAACAGCCTGATCGAGGGGTCGGACCGCTTTATTGCCCGGGTGCTGAAGCAGGGCAATCCCCTGATCATCCTCACCAATTACCCCTCTCAAACCCAGGCCGACCTACAGAACCGGCTCAGAGAGGCGGGCATTGAGGTCCCCGAATCGGTACTTTACACCTCGGCAATGGCCACCGCTGCCTTTTTGTCCCGTCAGGAAGGACGCAAGGCCTTCGTGGTCGGCGAGGGGGGGCTTACCCACGAGCTGTACAAAAGCGGCTTTACCATCACCGACATTAATCCGGATGTGGTGGTGGTCGGCGAAACCAAATCCTACAACGTGGACATGATTCAAAAAGCCGCTTACTTCATTATGAAGGGGGCTCGTTTTATCGCCACCAACCCGGATGTGGCCGGCCCCAAGGGGGAACCCGCCTGCGGGGCCCTTTGCGCCCCCATTGAACGCATAACCGGCAAAAAGCCGTTTTACGTCGGCAAACCCAGCGCCTGGATGATGCGCGCCGCCCTCAACAACATCAACGCCCATTCCGAAAACACGGTCATCATCGGGGACAATCTGAACACCGATATTCTGGCCGGCATCCAGGCAGGTTTGGAGACCATTCTGGTGCTGACCGGTTACAGCCAGATGGACGATATTCAAAACGTTCCCTTCCGGCCCAACCACATTTTCGCGCGGGCAGCAGATATCGATGTCGTCTAAGGGGTGCTAACCGCCGGTATGCCGCGGAGCTAAGGCCGACGAATACCAACAGCGACCTAAATCCTGCAGGGGTTATTCCGATACTGATCTACAGCCACTAAAAAACGGATGTAGAGATGATGATTCAACTAGTCTATGTAAGCTCCGCCAAAAAGCTGTTGAGCGAGGAAGAACTCCTGACCCTGCTGGAACAAAGCCGTGCTAACAACGAAAAATCCGGTGTTACCGGAATGCTCCTCTACCAGGACGGCAATTTTATGCAGGTTCTGGAAGGAGAAGAAGCGGTGGTGAAAGAAATCAATGCCAAAATTTCCGCGGATCCCCGGCATTACCAGGTGATAACCCTGCTGCAGCGCAACATTAAAAAACGGGAATTTCCGGAATGGTCCATGGGATTTAGGAATCTTTCCGACCTCAACCCCGAGGATTATCCCGGTTATACCGAAGTTTTGCGCACCGGCTTGCTCCCCGAAGCTTTTCGGGAAAACCCGGATTTCGCGCATCGCATGCTGGTCAACTTTTGCCAGACCCGCTAAGCTTCTGGCGTTAAGCGCTGAAAGCAGCTTTCGGGAAACTAACCGCGAAAGCGCCAATAAACAGACCCTGAGGACGCCCCTCTGAAACACATCTTTCTGGACCTCGACGGCACCCTCTCCGACAACCGGGAGGGTATTATTCGTTCCATTGCTTTTGCCATGAGCGAAATGAACCTGCCCATCCCCCCTGACCAAGCCATTTTACCCCTGATCGGTCCGCCCCTTCGCCAGATTTTCACCACCCTGCTCCCGGAAGGCCAGCGACACCGGGCGGAGGAGGGGGTTACCTTGTACCGGGAGCGCTTCAGTCGCACCGGGTGGGGAGAAAACCATCTATATGACGGTATTTATGGGGGATTGGAGCAGCTCCGCAATGCGGGCTTCGCCCCGGTAATCGTTACCGGAAAACCCCGGGAGTTTGCCCGAAAAATTGCCGGCAAATTCGGTATCGATCGTTTCCTGACCGGGGTTTACGGGACGGAACTGAACGGGCGCTTCGACGACAAACGCGAATTGCTGGCTCATGTGCTCCGCCAGGAAAATGCCCTTGCCGCGCATTCGGTGATGATCGGGGACCGGCGCGAGGATATGCTGGCCGCGGTGGTTAACGGGGTGCAGGGCTGGGGGGTAACCTACGGATTCGGCTCCGCGGCAGAACTTTATGAAGCCGGGGCCGCCACCCTGTTCGACACTCCGGACAGCTGGATAAAAGCCGTTTTGCAAGCCGGGCCCACTCAAAACTGATGGCGCTAACGCCTTCTTGACAGTCTACCGGGAAAAAATCAGCGGGATTTCGGGAATCATTTGCCATCTGCCCCGGCCCCTTGCATCTTTGGGGGTAATCGGGAGATCACCGGAGTGGCTCCCCACCCGGCCCCCGCCGAAAATATCACACGGATCCCAGATGCTTCGACCCCTTTTTGCAGGTATTTCGTTTTGCCTTTTACTGCTCTTCTCCCGGTGTTCCCCCGACGTTGAGCCCCCCACATTGCCCATGAACTGGCAGGCGGTGGATTCCATCAACCAGCACCTGCCGGCGGGAATCCGCCTGTATCAGGGGCGCAACGATTCCCTGCCCATCAACGCCTGGTATGTTTACATCGAGGAGCCCGATCCCGATATCCGAACCCGGGTGGTGATGTCCCGGGACAGCACCGACAACCGGGAAAGCATTAGCGATTTTGCCCGGAACCTGGGGGCGTGCGTGGTCATCAACGGGGGGTATTTTACCATGAACCTCGTTCCCGCCCGCCATGCCGGGCTGCTGAAAATGGAGGACCGGGTTCATTACCCCGCCACCCGCCGGGTTACCCGCAAGGACACTGCCTACGCCACCGCCCGCGGAACCCTGGGATTTCTGGAGGGGGACCGCCCGGACATTAGTTGGGCGATCTCGCGGGGCGATTCCCTTTTCCGGCTGGAGCCGCCCTACGACCATCGTCCCGGAAAACCAGACCTCTCGCGGGACAGCACCCATTGGGTTTCCTGGCCGGTTCGGGAGGCTATCAGCGCCGGTCCGGTGCTGGTAAGCGAGGGCAAACTCAACATCACCGATAACGGCGAGGTTTTTTTCGGCAGTTCCATTCCCAATACCCATCCCCGCAGCGCGGTGGGAATTACCCCCAGCGGGGCTTTATTGCTGATGGTGGTGGACGGCAGGCAGGCGGACAGCCGGGGCGTGGACCTCCGGGAACTGGCCACCCTGATGCTGGAGATCGGGGCCTTCGAAGCCCTCAACCTCGACGGCGGTGGCTCTTCCGCATTGGTGGTCAATCAAACCCTTATTAACCGGCCGGTGGGCGGCACCTTTCAACGCGAGGTAATGTCCGCTCTGGCGGTTTTTTGCCGCCCCGCCCCCAATCCCTGACGCGCATATCCTGCGCTGCTGCGCAATCGCTGCACCAAAATTTTCCGGCCGTTCATTCCCTTCCCTCTCCCTTCCACCCAACTGCCCCCGTTTCAGGCAAGCTTTTGGCGCAATTTCGGCAAATTTACCCCAATTTGTGAAAAATGGCACATTGATTGATACCCTTTCTCTCAACACACCTAAAACACATCTATAGGAGGATGGTGAGATGAAAAAAGGGCTTCTTTTTCTTTTAATCGGTTTATGGTGGTCCGCCGCAGTCTGGGCCAACGGGGTTGGCGTCGTGGATGCCAGCGTTAACGCCAATCTGCGCCTGCTGACCAGTGAGGTAACGGTAAATGCGGAAAGCCAGATTGCCACCGTCATAACCACCCAGGTTTTCCTCAACGACCTGGGGGTTCCGGGGATTCCCCTGGACATCAAATACGCCTTTCCCCTGCCGGAAGGGGCCAGCGCCACCGGCCTGCGCTGGCTGCACGAAGGGCAGTGGTATGAGGCCAATATCGCCGGAGAACCGGACACCACTCTGCCGGGCTCCGGGGGCAATGTTCACCCCAATCTGGTTACTTATCTGGGAGATACGCCGCTCTATTTCAGCATTCCCCAGCGGCTGCAGCGGGATTCCCTGCTAACCGTTGAGCTCACTTACGTACAATTGCTGCCCTATTCCTTTGGGGACGTTTCCTTCCACTATCCCGGAGATTATTCCCTGATCCAGTCCGGGCAGGTTCTTCAGCAGTCGTTTTCCTTCAACCTGACCTCCCCACGGACCATTGACGCCATTACCCTGCTCTCGGGACAAACCCTGACCCAGTTGATCAACACCGGTAATAACGCCAATGTGGAAACCCTGATGCTGGAGGCGCCCGCCGACGAGGATTACCTGCTGGAATACACCCTGGCCCTCGATCAGCTGGGTCTGTTCGCCTACAGCAGCATCATGGACAGCGCCAACGTCCCCGATGAGTTGGGCAACGGCTTCCTGACCTTCATTGCCGAGCCGGATCCCGGGGAAACCACCGCTATTATCGACAAGGTTTTTACCCTGATCATCGACCGCTCGGGAAGCATGTCCGGGGACAAGATCGTCCAGGCCCGCAACGCGGCGGTTTACGTGATGGAGAACCTCAACGAGGGCGATCGTTTCAACATCGTCGACTTCTCCACCAGCGTTTCTTCCTTCCGCAGCAGCCATGTCCTCTACACCCCGGCCACCCGGAACGCCGCCATCACCTATATTCAATACCTGATCGCCAATGGCGGGACCAATATCTCCGGGGCCTTCGACGTGGCCATTCCCCAGTTCGCCAGCGCGGGAGACAGCACCGCCAACATCATGATTTTCCTGACCGACGGCATCCCCAACGGGGGAATCACCGATACCGAACTGCTGCTGGCGCATGTTCGCGATCTGGCGGACCAGACCGAAACCCTGTTCAGCCTGTTTACCTTCGGGATCGGCAGCAACGTCAATACCCAATTGCTGGCCCTGCTGGCCTCCGAGAACAACGGGCTGGCGGAATTTCTGGGCAACGACGAGCTGTACGGCCGGATTACAAGCTTTTATCAGCGCATTCGCAACCCGGTGCTTATCAACACCCAGATCAGCTTTTCCCCGGCGGCGGTTACCGAGGTGTACCCGGATCCCCTGCCCAATTTGTACAAGGGATCTCAGATGATTATTTCCGGGCGTTTTACGGAGGGGATTCCGGTGACCATCAGCCTGAGCGGAACGGCCTTTAACCTGCCGGTGAATTACGACTTCACCGTGGATCTGGCGGATTCCCTCAACGACAGCTACCGTTTTCTGACCAAGATCTGGGCCAAGAGCAAAATCGAACATCTCCTGATCGCCTATTTCCGGCTGGATCCCAACAGCAGCGAAGCCCAGCAGCTTCGCCTGGACATCATTGATCTCAGCCTCTCTTACGGGGTCATCTCTCCCTTCACCAGCTTCAGCGGCGGAGATCCGGTAGGCATTGAGGAGACTGAGCTTGAGCAACCGGAAACCCTTATCGGGGACTTCGAGCTCCTCGGCAATTACCCCAACCCCTTTAATCCTTCAACCACCATTCGGGTGCGGATCCCCCATGCGATTGCCGGGCCGATGGCGGTGCGGATTTACAATACCCTCGGACAGCTTGTTAAAACCCTGCGGATTAACATCAGCGGCCCCGGAACCTACGAGATTTTCTGGGACGGCACCTTTGAGAGCGGCCTGAACGCTGCCAGCGGCACCTATTTTTACGTCGTGGAAATGGGAAAAACCCTTCTGGCGGGCAAGATGACCCTGCTTAAATAAGGAAAAATTCGGTGGGAGGCCCCGGGCGGGGTTGGCTTGTTGGGAGCCGGCCCCGCTATTTTTTTTCAAAATTTTCCCGGATTATGCGAATCTTTTGACATATACCATATTTTTGGCGGATTTCAGGGTTATTTTCTTTCAGGGGTTGACAAATCCGGGCCTTTCACGGCCCATTCTCATTAACAAATTGCCAGGCCTGAGGGCGGCGACACTTTCGGAAATACCGTTTACCAAACATGCAAACAAACCGCCTTCGCGTTAAAATTTGCTGCATCAGCAGCGTGGAAGAGGCTCGCACCGCGATTTCCCTGGGGGCCGATGCCCTGGGTCTGGTATCCAGTATGCCCAGCGGACCGGGGGTAATTCCGGAAGAAACCATTGCCGGGATTGCCGCCAGCACCCCTCCGGGGGTCAATACTTTTTTGCTGACCAGCCTGCAGGACCCGGACGCCATTATTGAACAACACCGTCGCTGCGGGACGGACACCATTCAGTTGGTCGATGCCCTGCCGGACGGCGCCCATCAGGAGATTCGCCGGGCTTTGCCGGGAATACGGCTGGTGCAGGTTATCCACGTCCTGGATCGGGAATCCATTGCCGAGGCGCAGCGGGTGGCCCCACATGTTCATGCGTTGTTACTGGACTCCGGCAATCCCAAACTGGCCGTTAAGACCCTCGGGGGAACCGGCCGGACCCACAATTGGGAAATCAGCCGGGAGTTGGTCGCCGCGGTGAAAAGGCCGGTTTTTCTGGCCGGCGGGCTGACCGCAGAGAATATCGGGGAAGCGGTTGCCGGGGTTCGCCCCTTCGGGGTGGACCTTTGCTCCGGGGTTCGCACCGGTGGCAAATTAGACCCGGAAAAGCTGAAACGTTTTTTTGAGGAAGCCGGAAAAATCCGAATTGTTTAGAAACGGCAGAAAGCGGTCTTTATCCTTTTTGCCCGACATAGAATTATAACCGGAATCATTCCCAATCTGATTCTCCCCAAGCGGTCCGCCATCTGCTCTCCGGTTGATACAAAAACATCTTACAACCCAGTCAGGAGTTCCGCTTTTGTTGCTTTCCGAACTCATCGCACAACTTCCCGGAAAACCGGGCGCCGGGCTAAACGGCGACCGGGAGATCACCGGAATTGAATACGACCCCCTGCGCATCAAACCCGGTAACCTGTTTGTCCCCATCAATATTTATACCCAGTTGGACAAGGTAGAACTTCCCGACGGCCACCTTTTTATCGAGCAGGCGGTGGGTCGGGGGGCCGCGGCGGTAATCCACGACAAAAATGTGACCCTTCCGGAAGGGGTACCGGGAATCCGGGTGACCAATTCCCGGGAGGCCCTCAGCCGCCTGGCCGCCCATTTTTTCGGCTATCCCAATCGCAGCCTGAAATTACTGGGGGTAACCGGAACCAACGGAAAAACCACCACCACCCATATTCTCGAGGCTATTTTTTCCGAGAGCCATACCTTCAGCCTCACCGGCACCCTCTATTACAAAATCAACGGTGTGGTCCACGGTTCCAAGGACACCACCCCGGAACCGACCGACCTGCACCAGATTTTTCTGGAGATGAAGGAGGCCGGCAGCGAATACTGCGCCATGGAGGTCTCCTCCCACGGCATCGACATGCACCGGGTGGACGGGCTGGATTTCCGGGTGGGGATTTTTACCAATCTTTCCCCGGACCACCTGGATTATCACAAAACCATGACCCATTACCGGGACACCAAGCTGCGTTTTTTTGAGATGCTGGCGGAACAGGAGCGCTGGGGCATTGTCAATTCCGACGATCCGGTGGGCGAGATGTTCGCCCGTGCGGCCGGCAAAAACGTTTTGACCTTCGGAATGGGAACGGAGGCGGCAGTGCGGGCTTCCAACCTGCAGATGAACATCAACCAATGCCGCTACGACGTGGAAACCCCCTGGGGCAATTTCCCCATCGACTCCCGCCTGATCGGCAGCTACAATGTCTACAATACCCTGGGCGCCATTGCCGCGGCCCTCACCTGCGGCATTTCCATCGAGGAAGTCCGGCGGGGAGCGGAAAAAGCGATCCGGGTTCCGGGTCGTTTTGAATTTTTGGATGCCGGTCAGGATTTTGCGGTGGTGGTGGATTTTGCCCACACCCCGGACAGTATGGAAAACGTGCTGAAGCTGGCGCGCAGCCTGACCCAGGAGCGGGTGATCACCCTTTTCGGCTGCGGTGGAGACCGCGACCCCATTAAACGCCCCCAAATGGGCCGGGTGGCAGAGCATTACAGCGACCTGATTATCATGACCGCCGACAACCCGCGCAACGAAAGTCTGGACCGCATTATGGGGCATATCCGGCAGGGGCTCCTGGGGATCGTTCCCACCGTGGAAATTGCCGATCGCGCCGAGGCGGTGGCCCACGCCATCGGCGAAGCCCGCCCGGGAGACCTGGTTTTGCTGCTGGGGAAAGGCCACGAGACCAGCCAGACCATCGGCAACCAATCCCTTCCCTACAACGATCGCCAATGTGCGTTGAGTTGCTTAGGGCGTGTTGACAATTAGAAAATTCGCAGTTTAGAGGTTGGACAACACGCCCCTAAAGATTTGGGGTTTGATATTTGAGCTTTTGGGTGGAAATTGCAGGCGCATTTCAGCACAAACCCAAACCAGGAGCCATTATGCCCGCCCCAAAATCCTTTCCGGACGATCCCACCGGCGAAGTTCTCCAGCAGTTGAAAGAAGACGGCGCCAATTTCGACATTCCTCATTCGGTAGACTTCTACATTGCCGTTGCCACGGAGGAAACCGCCCAAAATCTCGGGGAGGCCCTTTCCGAAGCGGGCTACGAGGTCGAATTAGCCTTCGATGAAGAAGAGGAAGAGTGGGCGGTGGTGTGTATTTGCGAAATGCTGCTGGATTACGACAAAATCACCGAAACGGAAAAAGCCCTCGAACAACTCAGCCAACCCTTTGGAGGGGAGCTGGATGGTTGGGGAACCTACCCGGAAATGTAGGTTGTCTTTCCGGACCAAACGATTATATTTAGTGAACAAAAACTCACTAAAGAGGTCGTTATGGGTCGCCAGATTATAGCCGTTGTCGCCGGGGTTATTGCTGCAGGAGTGGTCGTTTACCTGATGGAAATGCTAAGCCACGGCATTTTTCCACCGCCTGCCTCCATGGATCCCATGGACCCGCAGTCCATTAAAGCCCATTTGGATCAACTCCCTGCCGGAGCATTTCTTCTGGTGCTGTTGGGCTGGGGATTGGGGAGTTTTACCGGGGGTTTTACCGCCGCCAAAATCGCCGGCACCCGAACCCTCCGGGCTGCGGTAATCGTAGGGGTAATCCAGATGTTGGGCGGCATTCTCAACATGACCTTAATCCCCCATCCCCTCTGGATGGTCGTTGCCGGCTTGCTGATATTTGTCCCCATGGCCTGGGTGGGTGGCAAAATCGCCGGCTCTCCCGCCGGTTGACCAGATGCCAATTCATCTTATTATCTCATGTTACGCAACCAAACCCGTTTCTGCTATTTAACCGCGAAAACGCGAAAACGCGAAGAATTAATATGTTTGGTCTTTGCCAGACACAGAACTTCCGTACCCACAACTGCTTTGGGAAACGGACGTAAACCACCTATCCATGGTGGTCCGCGGATAACAACATGCCGGCTAGCTTTTCCGCTACAGGGTCAGGTGAGTCCGGTTTCAGTTTTCGCGATTTCGTGATTTCGCGGTTAATGGGCCGGAAATTGCTTCTTGCGCGTAACGTCAGTTATTATTTGATGGCCTTCCCTATCAAATGCGCCTCAAAAAAGCTGAGGATACGGGTCCGGTATTCCGCGCCGTCGATAATCCACACCTGGCACGGTTTTCCCGCTGCCTGATAAAGCTGCCCGGTTTTTCAAAAAAACCTTCCGGTTGGGGAATACCTTCAAAAGCCCCATTGGTTCGATACCCCGGAGGAAAAAATGCGCCGTTTGTCGATTTTTCTTATGCTGGTTCTCACAGGATGCGCCGTTGGACCGCAAAAAACCGGCGGATTGTCCCATCCGGATTCCCAGTCGCCGGAAACCGGCACCTACCCCGATCGCAAGATCGTCATTACTGCGGCAATGGAACTGGAAAGTGAGGCGCCGGAAAGCCTTAATGCCGTTCTGGCCGCCCTGGCGATGCGCAATGAGGGTTATATCCTGTCCTCGGGCGACGGGCAGGCAACCCTGCGCATTCCCTTCAGCCGCTTTTATACGGTGCTGGACACTGTGGCAAAACTTGGAGAGGTGGTCCATCAACACATCGAAGGTCGGGAGGTAACCGAAGCGTATTACGATATTTCCCTGCGCCTGGAAAGCACCCTCGCATC
>JAGRBF010000005.1:38902-59632 GCA_020434205.1 Calditrichota bacterium
TGTGGCCACCGGCCTGCTGCGGGGAATCCGCTGGTTGTTTGTAAGGGGATAGCGGGAGGGCAAGGGCCATCCCGGCGGGACGGCCTATAACAATTTCCCGGAGGCTACAACAATGGCCCTTCCGCCGACGCTAACCACGATATCCCCGGCGACATTCTCCGCCTCGAGATAGAGCATGGAGGGGCGATGCATCTTGACCCCCTGGGATACTTGCGCCCGAACCTTGTGAGACCCGAAATAGCGGTATTTGGACAGGTAAGCCGCCAAACATCCGTTGGCGCTGCCGGTAGCAGGGTCTTCGGGAATCCCAAAATAATGGACAAAAACACGGGCGGACAAATTGGCTTCCTGTCCGGGATTGGCAGGGCCGAAAACCAGAATAGACTTCGGTTTGGTGCGGTTCAACAGGGTGTAATAGTGGTCCAGATCCACCTCACACTGGTTCACCGCCGCTTCGCTGCGCAGGGGAACGATCATCGCCGGCAAACCGGTCGAAACCGTCTGGATGGGAAACCCTTCCTCAAACTCGTTTCGGGGCAGGCGCAGCACTTTGGACAATTCCGAGCTGTAAAAACGATCTCCGAAAGTCGGGGGCATCTGGTTCATTGCCAACACCCCATCCTTACCGGCCTGATCGTTGAAGGTAACGGTGATGGGACCGACCTTGAGGTTCAGAACCACTTTAGCGACCGGTTGCTGCAGGATAAACTGCTGGATGACCCTGGCGGTGCCCAAAACCGGGTGACCGGCAAAAGGCACTTCCACATTGGGCGTAAAGATTCGGGCGGAGAATGCTCCGGTGGGATCGGGCTGGTCCGACTGCAAAAAAACGGTTTCGGAGAAATTCATTTCCCGGGCCAGACTTTCCATTTCCCCCGAGGAGAGCCCGGCGGCGTTGCGAAAAACGGCCAGCTGGTTGCCGGAAAACGGGCGTTCCGCAAAAACATCAACAATGTAATACGTCAGTTTTTTCAAGAGAGAACCTGCTACTTTACAAAGAAATATTACGATTCCGATATATCGTCGCTTAATTCATTTTTATCATCGGATTGGTGGGGAAAAAACTGACGTAATATTTCACCAATCCTGAAAACCGCCGTCTCGATCCCCAGTTCGATTTCCGCTTTCTTCAACCCGGGCAGCAGGGTTTCCAGGACCCCTTCCCAGGCCTGGGGATCCACCTTCTCAAAAATGCCCTGATCCGCGTAAACCGCGCAGCGGCGACTGTGGGTGGCGATATAGAGCAGAATGCCGTTGCGCAGGGCGGTTTTTTCCATGCCCAGTTTGTTGAACACCCGGGCCGCCCGTTCCAGGGGGTTTCCGCTGCAGCGTTTTTCCAGATGAACCCGGATTTCCCCGGAGGTGTTTTTTTCCGCCTGGCGGATAGCGGCAACCACCCGCTCCTTTTGGGCTTTGCTCAGAATGGGTTTAAACGGTTTTATGGCCATGGATTCCTCATTGCGTTTACCAGCCCCCGGAGGCGCCGCCCCCGCCGGACATCCCCCCGAAGCCCCCCGAGAAGCCACCGCCGGAGGAGCCACCGCCAAACCCGCCGCCACCGAAACCACCCCCGATCCAGGGGCCGCCGCCCCAGGTGTGGGTTCGTCCCCCACGCCGGGAATAGGTCGCAGAGTTGCGACGACGCGAACTGATGATAATGATCAGAATGATGATGAAAATGATGAGCATAACCGGGAAGCCGTCTTCCTGATCCTCTTCCGGTTCCATGGGAATTTGATATTTTCCCTCCACGGCGGCCATAATGACCGTGAGGCCGTCGGAAATGCCCTCGCCGAAATTGCCCTGGCGAAATTGGGGAGTGATGTAATTTTCAATCACCCGTTTGGCCTGGGCGTCGGTGAGCACGTCCTCCAGTCCGTAGCCCGTTTCGATACGGATTTTGCGGTCCTTCATAAAAACCGCCAGCAGCACCCCATTGTTAACCTCCTTACGGCCGATACCCCATTTTTCGTAGAGGCGGGTGCAGAAGTCCTCCAGGGCATAACCATCGGGGATTTCCGGGAAAACCGCGACAAAAATCTGGGTGGAGGTGCGATTCTGCAAATCGGCCAGGCGGCCGTCCATCTCCTGCTTTTGCGGCGCGGAAAGCACCCCGGCATAATCCGACACCCAGCTCTGGGGTTTGTCGGGAAGGGCTTCCTGCGATGCGGCCGGCAGGGAGATTACCAGCAGCAGGACGGGCAGAACAATCCCCGGAAAAAGGGTGGCAATGGAAACGGGTACCCTCAACGTTACGCTCCTCAGAACTTCACTTCCGGGGCCTTGGAAGCGGCCGGATCGCCCTGGAAATAGGCGCGTTCCGAAAAACCGAACATTCCTGCGAAGATCATCGCCGGAAATTTTTTGATGGTGGTGTTGTAGCTCTGGACCGCTTCGTTAAAGCGCCGGCGCTCTACCGCAATGCGATTTTCCGTGCCCTCCAGCTGGGCCTGAAGCTCCAGAAAGTTGCGGTCCGCCTTCAGCTCCGGATATTGTTCTACCACCACCATCAACCGCTGCAGGGCGGAGGTGATGGAGGCCTGCATGGCCTGGAACTGCTCGAGTTGCTGAGGGTCGCTGAGCATCGAGGGATCCAGATTTACCTGGCCACCCAGCTTGGCGCGCGCTTCGGTTACCCCGATCAGCACTTCCTGTTCGTGAGCGGCATACCCCTTTACCGTTTCCACGAGATTGGGGATCAGGTCCAGACGACGCTGGTAAACGTTTTCGACCTGAGCCCAGGCCTGGTTAACCTGTTCCTGCTGCTCCACCATATTGTTATAGGTTCCGCAGCCGCTGAGGGCCAACAGCCCCAGCAGCAGCAAAGCGCCACTCAAAATCATGCGTTTCATAAGGTCCTCTTTGGTATGTTTAACAGACCGCCAGCCTCTGTTTTTGTTCGGTGGTCAATTGGCGAAGCGCTGTGTTTTTGGCCTCTATATGGTTCTCAAATAGACCAGGGTAACATGCGATTATTATCCGGAAAGGTTCAGGGCCTGCTGCACAAAACCTACGCAAGGCTGGGGAATTAAGCAAGATTACGGACAACCGGATGGCGGGAATCAGGCTTTATCGAGCTTTTCGGTTCGCAGCCATATCCACAAAGCCAGAGACAGGGCAGCGCCGAGCAGCAGCCCGTTGCGGCCGGCAAATACGGTGGGTAATTCATAAAAATTGAACCAGGCAACCTGCACAAGGACGGCGGCGGCTATTCCCATAAACCAGACGGGCAGACGGCGGAGCCGGATTTGGGTCAGTAGCAGGGGGATCCAGGTCATGTGGCCGCTGGCGGGTATGGAATGTTCCACCAGGCGAAGATAAAGCTGGATCAGCCCGACTGCCCAGATCACCACAAAGGGGATTTGCGGTTTGAAGGTATCCCATCCGAAGGGCATGGTCGAGAGAAACAATTCGACGGCCAGGGTGGCAAAAAGGAAGGAAATGGGCAGGTTGTAGATCAGGCTTTGCGGGGTGGCCAGCCATTCGATCCCCCAGGCATTGGCCGCCAACAGCACAAAGGACCAGACCAGGGCGGTCAGCAATAACCCCATGATGGCGATTTGCCAGAAGGGAATTTGATGCTGGTGTTTCAGATAACCGTTACTGCTCACCAAAGCTCCTCTCAGCGTGCGAAAACCAGATATTGGTAGGGGAGATCTTCCCGGTTGATCTCAAAATCGCTAAATCCTGCTTCCTTCAGCTCCGCCACAACCGCTTCCGGGGTGAGCTTCATTTCCACGGGAGGTCCCACCGGCAATTCCGTTTTGTTGAAGTCGATTACCACCAGGCGGCCGCCCTCCCGAAGTCCCTTGCGCACCTGGCTGAAATAGGCGGGGCGGTTTTCGATGTGGTGATAGGTATCGACGATCAGCACCAGATCCACCTCCCCTTCCGCCAGGGCCGGGGAATCGTAGGGCACTTTGCGCAGGATCAGGCGATCGGGATGCACCTCCTCGCGGATCTGCCGGGTTTTGATGTAATCCAGAAAACGTTCGTCCACATCGGCGCAGATTACTGTAGCCCCGGCTTTGGCCATGGGAAAGCTGAAGTAACCGGTGCCGCTGCCGATGTCCATCACCGTTTTGCCCTCCAGATTTCCCAGCAGTTCCAGAACCCGCTGCGGTTTCTGCCAGCTATCGCGGGCGGGGTCCTCGAAGCGCGCCACCAGATTTTCGAAGGAGCTGCTGTTCATGTGTTGATTGGCATGGCTATGCCCGCTGTCCTGATGAGCCGGGTGAGCTTCATCCTCTTTTTCGTGCTTGTGGTGGTCACCACAGGCATTCAGCAACATCAGGGCAACAACGCCAAAGACAAAGCGCTTCATAGGGGAACCTTTCGCGGGCAGAGGTCAGTCTTCATCAAACAAATGATCAAAGGGAATTACCATGGGCAGCACAATCAGCCAGGTCAGCAGAAAAACCGCCAGCCCCATGGGGATCTGGTTGCTGGTCCCCAGGAAGATGGCCGGAACGGCGACCGCCAGCAGCCACAGGAGGTTGGCCAGCAGTTGGAACAGCAATAGCGGCGAAAAGCGGAACGGAAAAAACAGGGCGGGCACGGAAAGCACCGCCAGGGCACACCAAAAAGCCCCGCAGGTGCGGATCAGATACGAGGTTTGGGTGGTACCGGCAAATATCCAGTTGGCGGCCAGATCGGGAAAAACCAGGCAGACGCCTCCGATAAAACCCACCAGAAAAATGTTGGCACTGTAAATCAGGCGAAGGGCCGCAGGACTGCGATCCACCTCGCGTTCAACCGTAAACAAATCCGCCATAAGAATCCTGACCCTCCGGGAAAACAGATTCGCCCGGGGCATGCGGCTGGGAGCCGTATCCCCGGGTTTCGGGTTGCTGAAATGCTTTGCAAAGGACTTGCCACGTCAATGGCTTGCGTGAATATTCGCTAATATATTGACTTTTCGGCGGTTAAACAAGAAAGATACCGGCCGGTCTACCAATCGCTCCGCGGGCCGCCGTAAGCCCCCTGATCGTTGCGGCTGCCATCCGCATCCTGGTAAATCCCGTCGGGGTTACCGGCATCCTTGCAGGGAGACCCGGTAAGCAGCCTGAGGTTATCGGTAACATCCAGCATGGGGTTGGTGCCGCCCAGGACCAGGAAGTTATAGGCATTGGTCACCACCTCGCTGGAATCGGTGGTCAGGAAAGCCAGGCGCGGGTCCCCGGTGGTAGCGCTGTTCTGGTAGAAAATATTGTTCTGGAAATCCAGGGTGCCGAAAGCCATCACCACCCCGCCCCCGACGTTGTTACACTGGTTCTGAAAAACCGTGTTGTTGACAAACGTTCCCCGGGAAGAATCGATGAGCGCGGCGCCGCCGTAATAAAAGGCGCTGTTGTTCCAAAAAATACAATTCTGAATGGTGAAATCACTCCGTTCCAGCACCATGCCCCCGCCGTAGGGGGCGCTGTTGTCGCGCAGGATGCAGTTTTTGAGGCTAATCTCTCCGTTGGTAACCGCCAGAACGCCGTAAGGAAAACCGGCGAAGTTGTTCACATTTGCCTTCTCGATAACCGTGTATTCGAAAACGCTGGGACCGGTGCCCCCGTCGATGTGAATGCCGCCCCAATCGTCCACCCGGGCGGTCAGCACCACCGGCTGAGTGGCGCTTCCCAGGCAGCGGATCAGCCCGTCCACCTTCAGGGTAATGCCATTTTGAAATTCCAGGCGCACCCCGGCTTCGATATTAAGGGTGGTTTGCGGGGCCACGTAGATATTGCCATCCACGAAATACGGCGAGCCGGCCAGGTTCAGGGTTCCCGAGATGGTGTCCTTCAGGACCGAGGATTCCCGACCGCTTTCCGGTTCCTGCGGCAAACTGCGATTTACACACCCCCACGACAAAACCAGCATCGCGAAGGCCATTAACAAAGAACTAATCAGTCCGGCACTTTTAGGTTTTTCCATTTCCCCTCCGATTTATGAGATAGTGAACGTTTCCAAAATTTAGAACGATCGTCGGAGATAATCATCCCTCAAAAAAATTACCGGGGTTTATAAACCACCAAGACACCAAGGCACAAAGCGTACCAAAAATTCCACGGACATTTCTGCCATTCAAAGTTGGCTTCGTATCCGTTGTTCGCTTTGTGATTTCGTGGTGAATGCGGCGCGCTATTTAATAACAACCCTGTTAAGCCGGTTTGCGGGCCATCAGGGTGTAGGAGAGCGGCATTCTCCCGCGCAATTCCGGGCGCAGGTCGGGATATATATCCCAGTAAGCTTCCTTTTGCTCCATGAGGTGAAAAACGGTGAGACCGGCCTTCACCAGGGCCTCAAAAACCTTTCCGATCGGCCAGGCGCGTTCGTATTTGGGGGCCTGTTCCGCTTCCGGAACCGCCAGTTCGCCAATGTAGGTGGACGGCCAGCCGCGGGTTTCTTCCATGGTATCGAAATAATCCGCCCCATTATACTGATAGGCCTGGCTATCCAGATCGAACAGCCAGGTAATGGGATGATCGTCGAAGAGGTGCAGCACCCCGTCGGGTTTTAGCAGCCTGGCCACCACCGCAGCCCAGGCCTCCAGATCATGCATCCAGCAGATAGAGCCGCGCCCGGTATACACCAGATCGAAGGAACCGGAAAGGCTCTCGGGGATTTCCAGGATGTCACAGCAATGCCAGGTGGCGGGCAAATTGAGAGCTTCGCTGGTTTTCCGGGCATTGTCGATGTGCACTTCGGAGATGTCGATGCCGGTAACCGCTCCGGCTCCTTCCAGCAGCAGGGAGAGGGTATCCTCTCCGGAGGCGCACTGCAGGTGTACCGCGGATTCGCACCAGCTTTTCAGATCGCCCAGATTTTGCCTTTCCAGGGGGTGAACGCTGCTTATCCCGGCTTTTAGCCGGTCGATGGTTTTTTGCAGTTCTTCGCTGTAATGTTTGGCGCCTTCGTTCCAGGCCTTGCGGTTGGCCTGATGCAGGTCCTTGATTTCTTTTTTCATGATGACCCCTTTCGTTTTGGGGGAGTGGTTGCGGTTTTGCCCGGGTTAAAAGCCCATTAGGGGCTTTGGCGGGACCCGGGGCGGATGGCCATCCCGGCCGGGAGGTGGGTGATTATCCAGGTCCGGAATTTCTCCTCGATCCCGGGCAGCTTGTGCCAATCCCCCCGGGAGACGATATCGGCTATCGGCTCGTCCAGATTCTCCAGATGATGCCCCAGCCAAAAGGGCGCCTCCCAGGGTTTGCCCAGGGTTTGGCGCAGATAAGCGGCGTTGAGCAATTTCTCCGCCAAGCGGTAATTATCCCGGCGGAAGTCGTCCGGAAGAAATCTCGGCAGGCGCACCGGCAGGCCGGCAGCCTTACAAATATCGAGAATCAGGCGGTGTTTTTCCAGCAGATAATCCCCCCGGGGACCGTAGCGTCCCTCATAACGATCCGGGTCGTATCGAAACTGGTAAAGCGTCTCGTAGAGGGGCATTTTCTCCGGGAATTTTTCACGAAGGTTGCGCAAAAACCACAATCCCTGCTGATCCCTGAGGGTCATCCCCCCGCCGAAGAGCAGATAGTTGGCCCCGTTTTCCACGGCGGCATCCGCCATTCTGCGCAGGGCTTCTTCGCCGTCCCCGAAGCCGGGGATCATGGGCATCATCAGGATTCCGGTTTTCACCTCCGGGGCCTCCCGGCTGATTTGCCGGATCACCGCCAGACGTTTTGCGGGCGGCGGGGCCTTTTTATCCAGGAATCCGGCCAGTTGCGGATCCAGAGTGGTCAGGGTTACCGACACCGCCGCCCACGATTCCTTGGCAATTTCGCGCAGCAGGTCCAGATCCTCCAGGACCCGGTGCGATTTGGTAAAAATATGAACCGGGTAGCGGTGCTTAAGCAACACCTGCAGACATCCGCGGGTATTGCGGAATTTGCTTTCCGCAGGCTGATAACTGTCCGTTACCCCGCCCATGCCGACCACATCGGGCCGTAGGGTCCTGGCCCTGCTCAGGCGGCGATCCAGGAGTTCCCAGGGTTTCTCCTTGATGATAATCTGATTTTCGAAATCCGCCGGCATGTGATAGCGTTCGCTGCGGGCGTCGCAGTAAATGCAGCCGAACTGGCACCCGTTGTAAGGGTTGAGGGTGTAACGACACCAAAACCAATGGTCGATAATCTTGAGCTTATTGAGGATGGTTTGGTAGGATTTGACGGTAAAGGTCGGCATATCAGATTTTTTTACTGCGACGCTCCAGCATAACCGTATCGCGCCAGCATCCGTCCAATTGGGCAATTTTTTCCCGCCGGCCGATTTCCCGGAAACCGGATCGGGCGTGCAGCCTGAGGGTCGGGGTATTTTCCGGGAAAACCACCGAAAGCAGACTCCAGATTCCCGCGGCCTCCGAAGCTTCAATTAAAGCATCCAGCAGACGGGTCGCCACCCTTTTTCCACGGAAATTCCGGGAGACGTAAATGCTGATTTCCGCCACCCCGCGGTAGCAATGCCGGGGAGAAACCGGAAAAGCCACCGCCCAACCGGCCAGGTTTCCCTCCTGCTCCGCCACCAGGCGGCAGGCCGGAAGGGTTTTGGCAAACCAATCCGCCCATTCCGGAACGGTGGTTTCGAAGGTAGCGGTGCGCTCCTCAATTCCCTGGCGGTAAATATCCAGCACCGCCTCGCGGTCCACAAATTCCATGGAGCGTATCCGGAGTGTTCCGGATGTTGGGGGACTTTGGCCGGGCATGGCTCAGGTAACCTTCATTTCCACCAGTTCGGCAATGGTAAAGCCAATCAGCGCTGGTTCCAGTTCGATAATCAGGCCGGTTTTTTCAAAAACCCGGCGGCGCACCAGGCCGATTAAACGCAGCACATCCCGGCCGGTGGCCCGGTGTTCCGGATTGATAATCGCCAGGGCCTGGGATAAGGAGACCATCGCCCCGCCCACCCGGGTTCCCTTCAGCAGACAAACCCGGTCGATCAGAAATGCGGTGGGAATTTTGATGCCGGCCTCGCTTTCGAAGCGCTCCCCCAGGGCATCCAACTCCCCCACCAGAGCAGGTGGCGAATTGTCCTTGAGGCGGCGGCGCAGCTTGAGAAAAAGGTCCCGGGAGATCAGCATATTTTTGAAAAACGAACCGGCGGTACCCACCTGCTGCGGATCGGCAAATTTGGCGGCGCGGATTTCGGTTATGGCGGTGCGCATGGCGGCAATAGAGGGATCGCCAACCCCGAGCTTCTCAAAAAATTTTGAGACATCCGGGTATCCCGTATTCGGCAGGCCGGTTTTCTTCAGGTCGAAGGCGGTTTCCAGAATCACATAACGACCGGGGCGGGCGCTATTAAAAAGACTGTGCCGGTAGCCAAAAGCGCAGTCCTGGTTGGACAGGCGGCGCACCTCGCCCTCCTTGCGATCCAATACCGTAACACCGGCAATGGTTTGGGAAACGTCCTGCCCGTAGGCGCCGATATTCTGAACGGCTGCGGCGCCGGCGAGACCGGGAATGGCGGACAAATTCTCCAACCCCCAAAGCCCCTTTTCTACGGCCCGGCCCACCACCTCGTCCCAGACTTCCCCGGCCTGAACGGTCATACGGGTGGTATGGGCATCCAGGTCGAAAAACTCAACCCCCTTCCAGGCGATCCGGACCACCATCCCGGGATAGCCACCATCTCCGAAAATGATGTTGCTGCCCCCGCCGATCAGAAGCACCATTTGCGCTTCCTCCCGGGCAAAAACCAGGGCTTCCTCCAAAATCTCCCGGCTGGTCGCCTCCACGTAATAGCGGGCAGGCCCTCCCGTTCCAAAAGTGGTTTTGGGCCCCAACATCACGTTAGTCTGCAATTGCATAGATAAGTTTACCAGAAATTGCCAAAAGGCACAACGCAAAAGGCAAGCGGCAAAAAGCTCACCGAACGTTTATTCGCCTTCTACCACCGTCAACGCTCCCCCCAGGGCCCGGATTTTCTCCGGAAGATGCGCATGGCCTCGTTCGATGTAGCGAATGCCGGTTATTTCACTTTCTCCTTCCGCCACCAGAGCGGAAATCAGGTAGGCAAAACCGGCCCGCAGGTCCGGGATTTCGATATTCCCCCCTTTCAGGGGGGTGGCGCCTTTGATGATGCAGCTGTGCTGGTGATCCCGATTCAGGAAGCGGCAGTTCTTATGGCCGAGACAGGCGGTCATCAATTCGATATCGGCACCCATACTGCGCAGGGCGGCGGTATAACCGAAGCGCTTCTCATAAACCGTTTCGTGAATCACGGAGACCCCGTCGGCCTGGGTCAGCAAAATGCTGAAGGGCTGCTGCCAGTCGGTCATAAAACCGGGGTGCACATCGGTTTCCAGGTGGACGGGGCGCAGCTTTTCGGCGGCCCGGAAAAAGGTCATGCCCTCCTCCTCGATGGAAAAGCCGCCCCCGACCTTGTGCAGCATATTCAGAAAGGTGATCAAATCCTCCTGGCGGGCGTTTTTGAGGGTGATGCGCCCATCGGTGATCACCGCCAGAACCGCAAACGAGGCTGCTTCAATCCGATCCGGGATGCAGCGGTGGCGGGCGCCGTGCAGTTTCTCCACCCCTTCGACGATGATGCGTCGATCCACGTCCACGGTAATCAACGCCCCCATTTTTTGCAGGAAGAGGATGGTGTCGATGATCTCCGGCTCCACCGCGGCATTGTGAATAACGGTGGTGCCCCGGGCCAGGGTCGCGGCGATCAACAGATTTTCGGTGGCGCCCACGCTGGGATAGGGCAGGGTGAGGTTGGTGCCCCGCAGATGGCGACCGTCCGCAACATAACTCTGGCCTTCGATGCGGATATCCGCGCCCATCTGGCGCAGTCCGCTCATGTGAAAATCCAGGGGACGTTCCCCGATCACGCAGCCGCCCACGGTGGGCACTGTTACCGAACCGGCCCGGTGGATCAGCGGAGCCAGCATCAAAATGGGAATGCGGTTGAAACCGGAATACTTCTGGCTCACCTCGCTGCGGGTGATGGTGGGGGTTTGGATTTCCAGGGTATCCTCGTCCAGCCAGCGGTAGAGGGTGCCGATTTCGCGGAGCATTTCCAGGACCACGTGAATTTCCGTCATCCTGGGCACATTGGACAGCACACAGGGTTCGTCGGTCAGCAGGGAGGCGATCAGTTGCTTGCTGATGGCGTTTTTGGCCCCGGTGAGGGTAACGGTGCCTTCCAGGGTTTGTCCCCCGCGAATGCGGTATTTGCGGGCATTGTCAAAACTCATAAAGGTGTCTTTCAGATCGGGTAAAACGCTTTCGGAAGTTGCCATCATTGTCGCCAAATTTAGGGGTTAATTCAATCAGAAGTTGAAAGAGATCCATTTTTGAACCTATTCCGGAAGGGTGGCCTTTTTTTGAAAAATAGTGTCAATCCGGGAGCGAAATGGTGGTTGGGTGGTTGGGTGGTTGGGTGGTTGGGTAACCACTCGGCGAAGCCGAAAAACCATCACCCCGCCTGCCAGTGACGGTCCACCCAAAAAGCCCAGAAAACCAGCAGCCACTGGGCATGTCCCACCCAGGCGATGGCGGTGGCGGAGGGCGGCGGCGGGCCGACCAGGTTGAGGACGTACATAACCACCAGAAAGGCGACCAGCCCCCAGAACCCGAAGCGCCCGGCCCGGTCCCGCGGACGACCGCTCTGCAGAAACAGCCAGATGCCGGCGGCAAAAACCAGCCCTTCCGCGACAAGTGTGCCGGGAAAAGAGTTCCATAACCCCAGTCCCAGCAGGGGAGAATGGCCGGGGTAGAGGGGCAGATCGGGGCGATGGACGATCAGGTCCAGAATCCAGTGGCTCACCACCAGGCCCGCAACAATTGCGGCGCCGCGGGGCTCTTTTTTCAGACGCCAGTAAAGCAGGCCCAGAAGGCCTCCCAGAATGATGCCGCCCAGCAGACTGTGAGTATAGGGATAATGGTAGAAATCCAGAGGGGTAACCGCGGTAATGCCGGGGGCGATGCGAACATTTTCGATTCCCAGCAGCAACAAAGTCGGCCACAATAAATCCACCAATTGCGCCGCCAGAAAAAGCCATCCCAGCGAAACTGCCGGTGCGACCTTTTTGGCCGCCATACCAATCCCAAAATGCCCGATAAACATATCTTGCCTTCTTTTATATGGATTTTAATGAGAGCGACAATGGCTCCGGGAACGCCAGGTTTCACCAACTGAACCCATGGGAAAAACAGAGGCGACCTGTAATTTAACGCATGTTACGCAACCAAACCCATTTTTGCCGTTTAACCGCGGAAATCGCTTCTCGCTCAGCGGAAAATCACCTCAGCGTCAGGATCTTCCCGGTAAATGGTTTCCCGCCCTTGCACCCATTCCCCGTTTTTCAGAAAGGTTGAGAAGGTCTTCAGCGATCCGTCCGGCAAAATTTCCCCGGAGGATTTAACCTCGGTAATACCGTCCTGATTCCCGGTAACGTATTCGTGGGCGGTAAAGATTTTGCCTTCGAGAGCAAAAGTTCCCTGCGTCATAAACCCGGCCGTGGTAAAGTAATAGTAAACCAGTTTTTCTTTTTCCCTGTCCCAGAAAACAATGGTTTCGCCGCCGTATGCCCCGTCGTTGACGGAATGAAGGATGCGGACCGCCCGGCCATTCAGGGCCCGTTCCCATTTGGAGACGTCGACCGTTTGTTTGGCAGAATCGCTTCCCGCCACTACCCCGCGCCAGGTTTTTCCGACAAAGGGACGCAAAGGCTCGAGCTGCTCGGAAAGGGAATTTTCTTCCTGAGCCCACACCAGGGACATCAGAATAAGGGTCAGGCCAAAAGTCGCAAAAAAACGCATGGAAACCTCCTCAACTTAAGCGGTGAATTTTACCAACACCGGGGAATGGTGACGACAATTCCCCCCTCAGGGTTGCAGGAAAAGCCTGCTGATGCGGCATCGCTACCTCAAACACCCCGAAACCTCATCGGGAATTACTTCTCCCAGGCGGAATTTTGCAGAACCACCCGGTAACCGTCCGGGTCCTCAAAGGTCGTTCCCGTTTTATCCCAATAGGGATTAAAGGCGGTCACCGGCCGGAATCCGGCCGCCACCATGCGGCGGCATCTTTCCTGATAAACTGAGGTCTCCGGGAGATAAAAAACCAGCAGATTGTCTTCGGTGGGCGCATTTCCGGCGGGATGACCGCTCTTTCGGGTAAATTCGATATGGTAGGGAGCCCGGGGGTGTCCCAACACCACCCCGTCGAACCCGTGGTGATCTTCAAAAGCGGCCAGCGTTTCCAACCCCAGCCCCTTCCGATACATCTCCGCGACTTCCGACATGCGGTCGGTGGGACGGGCTATGCGCAGGACAGCTGTTTTCATAACCCATCTTAAGCCCGGGGAAGTCCCAAAACAAGCTTGGAATCCCGGCTTCGACAATTTAGATGATTGTCAACACGCCCTAGCGAGCCACTTTTACCCCAACATTGAGGGTGGTAAGATTCTGCCAATCGTCAAAATCATCACTAAAAGTGGTTTGAGGACGGGAGGTAAAATCCACGCTCAGCACGATGGGCAGGATATTGGGAACGATCCGGGCAAAGGGAATCTGGATTCCCAGGCCATAGGTAAAATCGCTCCAGCGGGATAACGCATTGGAATCTGCCGCCCCATAATCGTACAATTTCAGAGAGAAATAGCCCACGCGCGCGGCAATCAGGTCCAGAAAGAGTAGCTCACCGCCCAGACGCACCCCGGAAAAATGACTTTTCCCGGCATTTAAAATGTGCTGGTATTCCGCATTCAGGGTCGCATTGAGGTTGTAGAACCGGCCGTCGTTGGTCGGGAGGAACTGACTGCTGTAGCTGCCGCCGAAGCAAAGGATGACCGGGAGGGGATCGCCCTGGCCTTCATCCAGGGGACTGAATTTGCCTTCGAACAGATTGTCCAACGCCAGGCCCAGGGTAAGGCGCTGATCTCGCCGCTCTTCCCGTTTTTGCCAGGCTTGAAAGGTCAATCCAATATCGAACAAGTAGGTGCTGGCATTGATCTCCGATGAATACCAGCCTTTATAGCGGCTCACATTCAAACCACCCTGAAGACGACTACCCAGATTCCGCCCGTAGCTCAGGGTCATCATCGCCGAGTAAGCCGACTCGCCCTCCCCGTCTTCGAGGGCAAAATTCACAAAAGGCACGCCATATTGGAAGCGGTACCAGGAAATCCCGATCGTTCCGGCATTCCCCAGTGAGGCAATACCGAATAATCCTTTGTAGTTGCCGTCAGTGAAAACATAGAAGGGATCGGAGTAGGTGTAATTGAGGGCATAAGCAGCTGCGCCTGCCAGCGCCGCCGGGTTGTAAAAGCCTGTGTAAGCGCCGTTGGTGGCGGCAACCATGGCCCCGCCCATCGCTTCGGCGCGGGCACTGGGCTGGCGATACTGAAAAAGGGGATCTTCCAGATAACCCGCCTGGGCCCAAAGACCGGTACTAAAACAAATACTCATCAACCCTAAAATCATTCGGAGAAACATCATCACCACACTCCCTGAAAATTTGTGAATTGCGGGACCAACTCCCCACCAGTTGTGGAGGAAGGCAGGAACCTCCGGGGCAGAGGTTTTTAAACATAAGAGGATATTAGCGAGGGCAGGGCAAAGATGAAACAGGTGGGATATTTTACCCCATCGGGCGGGGCAAAAAAAAGGCCGGGATAAACCCGGCCTGAAACTTTACTTGCTTTTGTTGCGTTTGCCGCCGCTTTGACGAGCCACCGCTTTGGCCATTCCGCGACCTTTACCTTTGGCTTTCTTGCGAAAAGTCTCAAAGCCGTCGCGGGATTCCGCCCGGGAGATCTGCAGGGCATGGCCGTTCATGCGAATGCGGCTGATGTCCTCCAGCACCTCGAAGGGCAGAGAGCCGGGCAGGTCCAGCAGGCTGTGTTTGTCGAAGATATCAATTCTGCCGATATCCGAGCCGCTGATACCCGCTTCTCCGGTGATGGCGCCTACCAGATTTCCCGGCTTAATACCGTGACGGGAACCAACCTCAACCCGGTAGCGCACCTTGTCGCTATCGCGATGGAATCCGCCGGGACGGCGGTTTTCGCCTTTCTGGCGGGGCTCCTCTTCCCGGAAGCGCGCCGGTTTCTCCGGCTCGTTTTCCAGCAGCATCGGTTTCTCCCCCTGCACCATCTTGGCCAGGGCGGCGGCGATGGTTAAGGGCGGGATATCGGTTTCCTCGTGAAATTCCGCCACCAGTTGCTGGAAAAATTCCAGGTCGTCCTTGGTGAGGCTTTCGAAAATGCGTTCCTTGAATTGGGAAACGCGCCGGGCGTTAACCGCTTTCACGGTCGGCATTACCATCGCCTCCATTTTCTGGCGGGTGGCTTTTTCGATAGCGCGGAGCAGGTGTTTTTCCCGCGGCGCCACCAGCAAAATTGCCTTGCCCTGGCGACCGGCCCGGCCGGTGCGGCCTACCCGATGCACATAGGCTTCGGTATCGTAGGGGATGTCAAAATTGATGACGTGGCTGATGCGGTCTACGTCCAGCCCGCGGGCGGCCACATCGGTGGCGACCAGGATATCGAGTTTTCCGGCCTTAAAGGCTTCCACCGTTTTTTCGCGCTGATTCTGATTGATGTCCCCATTGAGGGCCGCCGAGGCGAATCCGCGCGCTTCCAGCTTTTCGGCCAGCTCCACGGTGGTGGTTTTGGTGCGGACGAAGACGATCATGCCGTCGAAATCCTCTACCTCCAGAATGCGGGTGAGGGTTTCCAGCTTATTGCGGATTCCGGCCACAACCGCAAAGCGATGGTGAATGGTTTCCGCGGTAGAGGTGGGCATCTTGATGGTAATTTCCACCGGATCGTTCAGATACTGCTGGGCGATACGCCGGATCGGAGGGGGCATGGTGGCGGAAAAGAGGGCGATCTGCCGTTTTTCGGGGATGCGCTCCATAATCCATTCCACATCTTCCTGAAAGCCCATGCGCAGCATTTCGTCCGCTTCGTCCAGGACCAGTTGGGTTAGCCCGGCCAGTTGCAGGGTGCCGCGTTCGATGTGGTCCATCACCCGTCCCGGGGTTCCCACGATAACATGGACCCCGCGTTTCAGTTGTCGCAATTGCCCCGCGTAGGCCTGTCCCCCGTAAATGGGCAACACGTGAAACCCCTTCAGGAAAGCGGCATAACGCTGGAAGGCTTCCGCCACCTGGATGGCCAGTTCGCGGGTGGGGGCAAGGACCAGGACCTGGGGTTCCACCCGGCGCAGGTCTACCCGGGACAAAATGGGCAGGGCGAAGGCGGCGGTTTTACCGGTTCCGGTCTGCGCTTGCCCCACCACATCGCGCCCGGCCAGAATATGGGGGATGGTTTGGGCCTGAATGGGGGTGGGTGTTTCGTATCCGGTGCTGTTAAGGGCCTGCAGCAGGGGAGCGCTTAAGTTGAGACTTTCAAACCCCAATGGGGTTTCAATTTTTTCTGACATCCAAAAACCTGATATTTCCAATAAAGTTGATACAAGCGCAAATGCACAAAAGGCGGGATTCACCCAAGCCTTAAACCACGCTTTCGGGAACCCACTGCTTTCATGTCTAAATGCTTTTAAATTAATACTGTTAGAAAGAGGAAGAACGCGCCGCCCGGCGAGGGAACCGGTAATCGTATCCATCCGATTCTGTTGGCGACGGTCTGATGAAAAGTACAGCAACCCTCTCCGAGGGGAGAAACCGTCCTCAGTACAAATCGATCTTTCACTTCCTAACTACGGCTACCCTCTATCGGATGGCCGTAGCTGCACAAATCAAGCGGACAAATCTAAGGAATTCGCGCGGAGATGTCTACTAATATCGATTTCCGCCGCGATGCCCACCGCCACCGCCGCCGCCACTGCGCGGTTTATCGATCGCGATGTTGACCCGCACACTGCGTCCACCCATTTCGCTGCCGTTGAGTTCCAGGGCAGCCTGAGCGGCTTCTTCCGTTTCAAACGTGACGAAGGCAAATCCTTTGGAACGGCCCGACTCGCGGTCCCGGATCAGCTTAACCTCACGGATTTCTCCGAAAGACGAAAATTGGTTTTCCAGATCATTCTCTTCGAACGAAAAGGGCAGATTACCGACATACAACTTATTTTGCATGAGAACCTCGACGCATTGGATTGAAAGAACCGGCCTTACGGTTTTACCCCGGCCCGGAATTGAAAGCTAACGGCAATAATCACTATTTTGTTGAAACCTATCAGTTCGGAATAGGCCTTTCATATCGGTAACAAGCCACTTCAAACACCAGACGCGCGCATGAGGAAAAACAATCGGCCGAAAGATCGTCGAAATTGAATGGGGTGAGAAAACTGGTGTGCGGAGGGAACATGTTATGAAGCTTAAGCTGGGAAATGAGCCCGTCACTAAGTCCTAAAAAGGTCAAACTACAGAAATTCAGATATAAATTATGCGATAATCAAGCAGAATCAAAAGAATTTAATTTTTGTACTAATATCTTCTGTCCCCCGTCACTTTAATCGCGCACCCGACCCCGCATGGATTTGATGCGTCCGCGGTGCTTTTTATGGTCCACCCGCTTCTCCTGAGAGCGCCGGGTTGGACGGGTAGGGCGCCGTTTCTTGCGGGTTTTGAGCGCTTCGCGAATCAGCTCCGCCAGGCGCAGCAAGGCCTCCTCACGGTTTTGACTCTGGCTGCGGCTTTCGCGGGCTTTGATGAGAATGATGCCGTCCCCGGTAATCCGGCTGTCCCGCAGATTCAGCAGGCGCACCTTCACCTCGTCGGGAAGCCCGGAAGCCAGAATATCGAAGCGCAACTGAATGGCGGTGGACACCTTGTTGACGTGCTGTCCCCCGGGCCCCGAGGCGCGAACGGCGCTCAGTTCGATTTCGCTGTCCGGAATGGCGATGGTGTCGGTTATAACTAGCATAGTTGGATGGTTTTAGCCTTCGGCAATGGAAAATGATCTTAGGGCCATTATTATTTTTTTCTGAACAGGACCACGTCCTTGTCCACAAATTCCGCTTCGCTCCCCCATTCTCCCGCCAACCATTCAAAGGTCTCCCTGGAAAAGAAGGCAACATGGGTGGGGTCCAGAATATAATGCCATTTTTGAAAGGCGGAAAGATTTTGCACCCGTTTGGTCATAATCCCCAGAAATCCACCGGGTTTTAAACAGCGCCACATCTGGCGGAAATCCCGCCCCGGCTGGCGAAAGTGCTCCACCACTTCGGAGGCGGTCACAAAGTCGTATTCTCCCCCCAGGGTAGTGCGGTCCGGCGCAAAAAAGGGATCGTACAAAGCCATTGCCGCCCCGCTTTCTTCAAACATCACCGAAAGGGTGGGACCGGGACCGCTGCCGTAATCCAGCCCCCGGGCATCCTGGGGAATCCGCTCCCGCACCGGCAGGTAAATCCGGCTCAAAAAACGCCGGTAGCCCGCATCCCCGGGGTCATTTTGATGCTGCAGATAAACCTGGTGCTCCGCCTCCCGGGAGAGGTGATAGTCCGGCGGCACAAACACCAGCAGGCAGGTGACGCACCGGCGGTAAGGACGATTTTTATCCTGCCAGAAGAGTTGTCCTGCACCGCCGCAGAGGGGACAGTTTTCCGGCGCTTCCGCCGCGGATATTTCCGGCATCACGAGGACCCGATCCGCCGGCGGGTCAAAAACTGGTCCAGAGCATTGGCGAAAGCCTGGCGATCCGCGGGGCTGAGGGCGGCCGGACCGCCGGTCTGCACCCCGCTGCTGCGCAGGTCCGCCATAAAATTGCGGATGGAAAGGGCCTGGCGGATGTTCTCCGCGGTGTAAAGCTCCCCTCTGGGGTTAAGGGCAAATGCCCCTTTTTCCACCACCGCCCCCGCCAGGGGCACATCCGCGGTAATCACCAGGTCTCCGGGAAAAACCGCCCCGGCAATGTGGTCGTCGGCCACGTCCGGACCGCCACCCACCAGAACGGTTTCAAAAAGGGGGTCCGGCGGCACCCGCAGGCGCTGGTTGGCCACCAGAATCAGGGGCACCTTTACCCGGCGGGCGGCGCGGAACAGAATGTCCTTTACCGGCCCGGGACAGGCATCGGCATCAACCCAGATTTTTATACCGTTGCTCATGCTCTGCGCCTACTTCACGATGGTCAACTGCCGGGACAGAACCCCGCCGGCGGTTTCCAGGCGATAGAGATAACGACCGCTGGCCAGGCTTTCCCCATTCACAAAAATGCGGTGCTCCCCTTCCTCGCGCCACCCTTCGTCCAGGGTTTTTACACGGCGCCCCAGCAGATCGAACAGGGCCAGGCGCACCGACTGGGCGCGATCCAGCTGATAAACGATAATGGCGTGGCTGTTTTTCCCCAGCACCAGAGGATTGGGGAAACTGACTTCCAGATCCGCATCGGCGGGCACCGGCCGATCCCCGGCAATCCCGGTTTGCACCAATCCCAGATAGTCCCCGACCCCGTGCAGAATGGCAAAAGCGGTTTGATCATAATTCCCGGCGGTGCTGCAATTCATGTCCTCATAGGTCAACGCCATTACCGCTTCCTGATAATTGCGCCAGAACCAGCTTTCCGGGTATTGGTCCGGGGTGCCGCCGGTCCAGGAGACGTAATAACTCCACGGCTGGATGCCCCCGGGGAAATAACTGCGGATCCCCTCGATATACTGGCGCTCCATCTGGGCAAAAATCGGGGAGGTTCCGTTTTCGTGATGATAGACGAAGTAGCGCAGGCAGGCAATTGCGGAATGCATGTTGAGGGCCACCTCGATAGGGTTGGGAGAACCCATCAGATAGGCGAAACGGGTGCGCAGGGCCGCCACTTCCGGCTGGGGAGGAATGTCGTCCCAGCCGCTTTCGATATCGATGTTATTGGCGTTTTGGCGCGGCAACTCCAGCTCCACCCCGTCCGGGTTGTACATGGGGATAACGTAAAAAACACAATTCTCCCGCAGAAAGGCGGCATAAGGGTCCGGGGAGAGCAAAAGGTTGATGATCTCGTCGGTAACCCACCAGGCCTGCACCTCGTTGGGATGGGTGCGGGCATGGATAAAAACGGTGCGCCGATCGCTGGTCGGGGGATTGTCGGAAGTGATGGTCAATTGCCAGATCGGGCGGTTCTGCACGGTATTGCCGATGGAGCTGACACTGACATAGGGAGAATTATCCCAGACGGGCAGATCGGCCAGCAGGCTGTCGTAGCCATATCCCCAATGGTCTCCCAGGACCGAAAGCAGTTGCTCGGAGAGAACCTCGTCAAAACCGCATTTTTCCGCTTCGCTGACCGGCAGAAACTGCTGAGCATTCAGGGCGCTGCACAGCATCAGCACCATTGCCACATATTTAAACCAACGCATAAGACCATTCCAAAATTTCTGTTCCGCAAACCTGCCGGGGATTACTTCCCCGAAGCTTTAATGTAGCCCGGACGAATCCGGAGTGCAACCCCTTCCGAGAAGTATTGGCGCGGTTTACCTTCCCCTTCTTCCCATTTGGCAGGGGGCGTATTCGGAAATCGCATCCTCGGTTACGGCCGGATAATGCGGCTTTTAATCCGGCCGGGAGACCTTGCTGTTAGCGACCTCCCGGCCCGGGGTTATGCTTTGCGGATGACGTAATAGTCGTTTTGGATATCGTGATCCAGCATTTGAATTTCAATTTGGCCGAAGCCCGCTTCCTGCAGCATTGCCGTAGCGGTTTCCCTGCCCCACATGGTGCCCAATCCCATCCCCCCCTGGGCCAGGGAAACGGTCATGCAATGCATGGTGGATATGGTGTAGAGAAATGCCCCGATGGGATGATCCAGATTCTGCCGGACATCGCTGGAGCCGGCAATATCCTGCATCA
>JAGRBF010000005.1:59757-60480 GCA_020434205.1 Calditrichota bacterium
GCGTCGAAAGTGGTCAGGTCCTTGCTTTCAAAAACAATATTGGTCAGCCCGAATTCCCGAACACGCCGGTTTGCCGTATTAACCACCTCCGGGGACAAATCGTAGCCGGTAAAGCGACTGTTGGGAAAAGCCCGGGCCATTTGGATCAGCGCTCTGCCCATCCCGCAGCCGATATCGAGTACTTCGATGCCCGAGTCCAGCCGTTCGATCAACCCCGGGACCAGGGGCAAAATCTTGTCGAAGAGGGAGGAGAGCACCGATTGACCGCTGTCCTCGGCCATCACTTCATGAAACCGGGTAAATTCCGCGTAGGGCACCCCGCCACCCTGGTGAAAACAGCTCACGATCCGATCTTCCACCCCGCCAAGTACCACCATATACTGGGCAAATACGCCGAAGTTGTCCGCACCGGCGGAGCGGGTCAGGCAGGCGGCGTGCTCGGCAGGCAGGGTAAAGCGGGGATTTCCCGGTTCACTATCCACCGAGACCACCCCGCCGGCGGCCATGGCCCCCAGCCACTCGCGGACGTAGCGTTCCTGGAGCCCGGAAGCCTCTGCAATCTCCGAGCTGGTGGAGGGGGGCAACTTTTCCATGGCATCGAACAAACCGGTTCGGTGGCCAATTGAGGTCATCAGGGCCAGGGCGCCGCCGTTTAACATGCCGACCAGTTCTTCGCCGAACGCTTCGGCTTTCATTGCGTCAATTTGATGTGCTAAACACATG
>JAGRBF010000005.1:60651-68040 GCA_020434205.1 Calditrichota bacterium
GAAAGCCTGAAAGAAATTCCGGTGGCCAGCAAGGCGCCGCCGAGGACGATCAGGGCGCGCAGGCCGTAATGGCCATGCGCTCCCGCGAAGGCGTAATAAAGCCCTGCGAGGGCGGCCCCCGCGCCCAGGAGGGTCATCCCCTGAAACCATTTCCCCGCAAAGGCACGCCGGGCAGTGGGGTTGAAGCGCCGGTTGAGAAAAGCGAGCAGGTGGTAAACCACATACAACAGGATCCAGACGTAAGCAGCGGAATAAACCCAGTCGATAACGGCGCTGCTGTACAGAGCCGGAACCACAAAAACCAGGGTGGTAAACACGGTTGCCAGCACCGGGGTGTTAAAGCGGGGGTGTAATCTGGCAAATGGCCCGGAGAGGGGTCCGAAGAAAAGCCCTTCACGCGCAATGCTGAACAGGATCCGGGGGACGGTTGCCAGGAACACCACCAGAGAACCCAGGGTTGCCGCCAGGGAGGCCAGCGCCATCAGGTAGTAGCCCCACTGGCCGAACATAAGCTGCCCCACTGCCATCTGGGGTGCATCCCCGCCTGCGCCGAATTTGCCGTTGGCCGCCTCACTCCATACCGCAAGCGGGGCACTGCCGGTTACCCCCAGCCCCATTACCAGCGAGGTGCCCAGAATCAGCAGTAAACCCAGGACCACCCCCCTCGGCAGGGCCTTCGCGGGATTTTTGACTTCTTCCGCCAGCGAGCAGGCGAATTCGATGCCCACAAAGCTCCAGAAAGCCAGGGCCAATCCGGCAGCCAGAATGCCCTGCTCGCCGAACCAATCCAGGACACCCACCCCGGCGTCCAGATTGGCGGCCGACCAGGCCCCGGTCTGGCTGAAATCCAGGAAACCGGCCAGCCCAAAGAACCAGCGAATCCCCAGCATTAGGATCAGCAAAGCGGCACTAACCCATGCGGTGGTTTTAATGCCCAGGATATTGGGTAAGGCCGCCAGGAAATAGAGCGCCACCACGCAAAGCGGCAGAGGTATCCCCGCCGGCAACAGGGCCTGGAGCCCCAGGGCGCCGGCAGCCACCTCGCCGGAAGCGGCAAAAGCGCTCATCCCAAAGAAGGCCAGGCCCAGAAATACCCCGAGAAACCTTCCGGCAGACCCGGGGAAAACCGCTTTGGCAAAATCGTAGAGAGCGCCGGCACGGGGGTAGGCCACACTCAGGTCCGCGGCGGACATGCCCAGAAACAAGTTGATTAAGAAGGCCAGCAGGAGGGCAATGGCGAAGGCCCCACCCAGGGTAAAGAAACCTTGAAAATCGCTGACCATGGTGCTGGCGGCAACCACCAGAGCGACGCCGGCAACCATTACTTCCCAGGTTCCCAGGGAAGCGTTCAGGCGGTTTGAAAGGCGGTTGTTTTTCATGATAAAACCTCATTAGTCATACATTTTGGCGAATACATCAATTACGCCATCAAAGTAGTCAAATGAGGCAGGGGCTAACAATCGGGGGAATACCGCTTTTGTCCGGCGGTATTACGGTATCGGAGGCCGGGGAACTACCGTACTAATACGGTAGGGGAACTCTTCCTAGTCCAGAATTCCCATTTCAGCCACCTTTTTCACCGCTTCGGCGCGGGTGCGGCTATCGAGGCGATTCAACAAATTAGCAACGTGCATTTCGACCGTTCGGGGGCTCAGGAACAGCTCTGCCGCGATTTCCTTGTTGGTAAGTCCCCGGGCGATCAGGCGGGCAATTTCCAGTTGCCGGGTGGTTAATCCACCGCGTTCAATTCGCCTCGGCGAAGTGGGATTGCGACTTTCCTCGGGGGTTTCGCCCATTTTTTTCAGAAGATCCGCGGCAGACTCTCCCAGGGGGCGGCACCCGAGATTGCGGGCGATGCGGTAGGCATTTCTCAAGTGGTCCAGGCCGGCTTCCGGAGTTCGGGTTTGCAGGAAGGCAACCCCGGTCCTCAACTCGGCTTTCAGCAACTCCAGGGGAATTTCCACCCGTTTAAAGTGTTCGACAGCCTGGCGAAACTGCAAGGTTGCCTCTTCCGGCTCTCCCAGCAGCAAGGCGTTTTCCCCCAGCACAAAGGCCAGAGTACCCAGGGCTTCCCCATTCCCGGTGGCAGCGGCCATTTCGGAAACGGCCTTTACACAGCGCATTAATTCCTGGTCGAGGCGATTTTCCGCGAAGAAGGAGGCCGCGGAAACCAGCATCGGGAGGGCGTCGTGGGTATCTTCCAGGTTGTCGCGCAGGGTGAGAATCCTCAGGTAATCATTTTGAGCCCGCTCCGTATTGCCTTCCATCTGTTCGATCATGGCCATGCTCCAGGTGCAGATCATTTCCTTGGGTAAGGATTTTTCCCGGAGGGCTTCGTCCAGGGCCATCTGGCAGTATTTACGGGCGCTGCGCGTTTCCCCGCGATAGAGGCTTATTGCCCCGCACACCCCGGTTGCGGCCAGGCGCGGGCCGGCGGGAATCTGCTCATCGCCCATCATCTCCCGGCAGATTTCCAGGCACTGTTTCCAGTCCCCGGTGCGAAACAGCACGTAGGTCATACAACTCAGGCAAATCTGGGCCTGATCCACCACCCCCTGGGTCTGGCAAAAATTGTAAGCGGTATAATACGCTTCCCGCGAGGCAGTAAACTGCGAGGCGTATTCCAGGGCGCTGCCCAGGCGACGATAAACCTCCGAGGCGGCGTCGGTGAGGTTATGCTGAAGGGCCAGAGACAGCCCGGCCTGAACGGTTGCCACCCCGATCTCTGTTTGTCCCATGCTGGTCAGTACATCCCCTTTGAGGGCCAGGGCCCGGGCCTGAATATCCCAGCGCTCCTCTTGCAAGGCCAGCTCAATCGCCTTTTCACACAGCCCCACCGCCCCTTCCTGGTTAGACATTCCGTAATTGCGTCGCGCCGCGGCCAAAATTTCGGTTGCGGCTTCCCCCATTGCCCCGGCGGTTTCGTAGACCTCCCCGGCGGTAAGGCGCGCATTGATGGACTGCTCCCATGCCCCCTGCAGGCTCAGGATGGTTGCCAGGGCGCGGTGCCCCCCCGCCAAACGCAGCGGCTGCGCTTTTACCGGCGCACTGTCGATCACCTCCCGCCAGGCCTGAACCGCTTCGGCAAGCTGCCCGCTCATCTGGGCGCAGCCGGCCAGTTTTTCGAGCGCGGAGAGACGGCGGTCTTCTTCCAAACCCTCCGGCCAGATATCCAACGCCCGTCGGGTAGCTTTGGCGGCATCGCGATAGGCATACAACTGGCAGGAGCGTTCAGCGGCCTGCAGCAGCATTTCCCGGGCCTTATCCTTCTCCCCGGCCGCCAACCAATGTTCGCTGATCAGCTCCGGAAGTCCCCCGTTTTGGGACAGGTATTCGGCAATATCCCGATTGAGGGATCTGCGGCGGGACCAGGACACTTCATCGCGAATCGCTTCGCGGGTAAGGGCATGTCGAAAAGCACCGCGACCGGCCCCGGTATCCGAGATCAGGCCTCGTTCGATTAGCGCGTCGATGCCCGCGGCATCCCCGGCGAGGTCCGATATCATAGAAAAGTCGAACTCCATCCCGGCGATGGCGGCGATCTCCAGATGTTCCCGGGCGTAATCGCTGAGCCCATCCAGGCGCAACAAAACCGCATCGCGGATGCTCTCCGGAATCGCGACCTTTTTGCCGGGCACCAGGTGCAGCTCTTTTTGCTGCCGCCGGATCAACTGCTGACCTTCCAGGGCGATGCTCAATTCCTCCACAAAAAAAGGGACTCCAAGGGTTTGCTGATACACTACGTTCACCAGCGGCACAGAGGGAGTTCCTTCCAGCACATTGGCCATAAGCATTCCGGTTTCTCGCCGGCTTAGGGACCCCAGCTGAATTTCCTTTAACTGGCGCCGCCGCCGCAATTCGTTCCGCAGCCAGCGCAGCCGGTGCCCGCGCGGTATTTCTTCGCTGCGGTAGGTACCGCAGATCAGGAATTTTTCCTCGCGAAGCCGGTCCATCAGCAGAGGCAGGCATTCCAGAGTGGCCTCATCCGCCCACTGCAGGTCATCCAGAAAAAGGCCTACCGGTCCACGGGCCAGAAGTTGGGAAAAGGCATTGATGAAGGCTTCGTTAACATCGGCGTGGTTTTCCGGCAGCGTCCCGGTTGTTTCCGGCGCACACCCCAATTCGGGGAGCAATGCGCCCAGTTGGGGTGCGATCCTGCTGCAATCCAGGGCCTCGCCGGACAATTGGGCAAGTGCTTCCCGCAGGGTGGATACCAGAAGGCCATAGGGTGGAGCAGCCTCTTCCATGGCGCGGCCGGTAAAAAGGCTCAGGTTTCCAGCGGTCAGGGATTCTTCGACCATAATGGTTTTGCCGACGCCTGCTTCTCCGGAAATCAGCACCACCATGGCTTTGCCACCACCGGCCTCCTCAATAAAACGGGCCAGCTCGGAACGTTCATGGTCCCGACCGATTAATGTTCGATGTTTAATCATTGTTTTTCAAGGTTTTGAGAATACGGTACGAGATTTCAGGGACACGGCAGGATGGCTTCCGCTCAGCAGCTATCCAGACTACCGCTTACGGAGATGACGATATTTCGGTTTCGGGATAATTGAGGTCGGACCGTTATCAACAAAACGGATGTCGTCCGGTCCGGGAGCAAGCACAACTTTTTTACCGGACGGGGGCCCTGAGGGAATCATACCTTAACAGGCTTCCCCAGGTGTGAGGAAGCCTGAAATACTTTTGCATTAGAGGCCGGAATTATTTCTTATTCATATTCCTGATAAACCCGACAATCGCCAGCAACACCGCACCACCGACACCGGAAGAGGCGACATTGCCGATGATGTTCCCGAGGTCCATGGCAGAGCCACCGCCCCCCACAAACACCCCGAGCATGCTGAGGAGCTGTCCCCCCAAACCACCGCCCAGAATGCCAACCACGGAATTCCACAGCGTTCCCAGACTCAGATTCTTTAGTGCCGCTCCGGCCAGATTCCCCCCAACAGCACCACCCAACAAATTGATGATCAGCGCTTCCATTAAGCACCCCTTTGGTTACGTCCAACAAAGCGGATTTGATCAATATAGGGGAAAGCATGGAATTGACAAAATTCGGTAGCAGTATCGAACCCCGGAAAACCATTTCCGCCGGGGCTAATTCACAGAGATTCCCGAAAAGCCGCTTCCAGCCAGTTTTTCACCTCGGCATCGACCTCTTCGGGGGAAGCCAGGCGAACGCGGTGGCTCACCATACTGTTGAAGCTGCCGGAGGCTTCCAGGCGCCCCTGGGGGTCCCGGCCTTTCAGATTAATTCCCAGATCCACCCGGGTTTGGGTACTGGGCTGGACGATGGCGAACTGCTTGCGGGCGCGTAAACTGACGTAACTTTTTTTGGGGGCAACTTCGACTTCCGGACCAAACCCCTTCACCAGGCTGACAATTTTTTCATAAATGGGTTTGAGGGGGGCTTTGGTGCCGGCGTATTGGGCAGCCACCAGGTCGCCGTCTTCAGCGCTTGATCCGGGGTCGGGATTGAGGAATTTATGGGCGACCAGATTGGCGAATCCGTGCGTCATCCCGTGTTCCCCTTTCAACAGCCTGATCACTTCTCCATGCTTCTGCAACCCGCTGCCCCGGACAATTACCAGCCATTCCTGCAGCGATTTACCGGTTTTTGCCGGGAGATTGTCGATCATGGTCTGCGCCATTTCCTCGGGAGATTTCGCCATGGGATTGTCCTCTTTTGGGGGTGAATTTTACCGGGAACCCGGTTAGCGTCAAAAAAGCCACGGGTACATAACGGTCGGCAATGGAAAAATGTTTATTTTAATCCTCTGCGACTCGCTGCGCGCCGTTTTCAGGAAGCGGCGGGAAGTACGCTGAAGAGCACCGCAAAGAAGTGGCAGATACTGCCCCCCAGCACAAAGAGGTGCCAGATGGCGTGGTGATAAGGCAGGCGATGCCAGAGGTAAAAAATCACCCCGATGGTGTAACAGAGGCCGCCCACCGCCAGCCACATCAGGCCGTTAAAGGGAATGGTGGCGATCATTTCGGAAACGGCCACCACGCAGAGCCAGCCCATCAGGACATACACCAGGGTGGAGAGGCGGCGAAAGCGGTGGATAAAGAAAGCCTTCATCACCACTCCGGCAATGGCCAGAACCCAGATGGTCACGAACAGCGACCATCCCCAGGGGCCGCGCATATTGACCAGCATGAAAGGGGTATAGGTGCCGGCGATCAGCAGAAAAATGGCGGAGTGATCGATAATCTTGAGGATTCGTTTGACGCGCGGATTGGGAAAACTGTGATAGAGGGTTGAGGCCAGGTAGAGCAGAATGAGGGTGCTGCCGTAAATGCTGAAGCTGGTAACCTTCCAGGCATCCCCGTGCAGGGCGGCCAGCACCACCAGCAGGGTCAGTCCGGCCACGCTGAGGGCCAGCCCGATTCCATGGGTGATGCCGTTGGCGATTTCCTCGCCCAGCGAGTAGGTCTTCTGAAAAATTTCTTTGGGTGCCTTGTCGAGAACCATCATTGCCTCAGGTGTTTTGGGGTTTACCGAACATCCGAAGGCAATATAGAATCCGGATCACAGAATATCCAGCGAAATTTCGCTGGATATGGCTCACTTTTTAAAAATCATCGGTTGAGTCAAAAAAGCCGACCCGCAGGTTTTCGGCGCTGTAAATCTGGCGGCCGTCCACTTCCACAATACCGTCGGTGATAATCAGGCGCAGCTTGGAAACCATCACCCGCTTGGTGGATACCCGGTAGGTAACCAGCTTGGCATTGGGCAACACCTGGCCGCGGAATTTGACCTCACCTACTCCCAGGGCGCGGCCTTTGCCTTCGTGCCCGGCCCAAGACATAAAAAAACCGCTCAGCTGCCACAGGGCATCCAACCCCAGGCAACCGGGCATTACCGGATCCCCTTCGAAGTGGCATTTAAAAAACCACAAATCGGGATTGACGTCCAGTTCGGCGACCACCTCGCCCTTACCATGAACCCCACCGTCTTCGGTAATACTGGTGATGCGGTCGAACATCAGCAGATCCGGCAGGGGCAGCAACCCCCGCTTGGGTCCGAAGAGTTTGCCATGGCCACATCGAATTAATTCCTCATACGAAAACGAATGTTGTCTATCTTTGCTCACAGAACATCCTCAGGTTTGGTCCGGGTGGAAGTTGTTGCAGGGCCGATACTTGCCATCTAAATGTAACGCTTCCGCGCGACCTATCCATCCCGAAAGGATAATTTTTAACGGATTGGCAAACTTCCCGAACTAATTTTCGCTTCCGGTCATTAATAAATAAAAAATGAACCTTTTTCCCCCATAGAATATTTTTTTTGAAAGCTATCATTTGCTTTGTTGTCCAAAAAATCATCCGGTTTTCTAAATTTGAAGGAAAGGTGAGAGTATGAAAAGAAGAGATCTTCTGAAG
>JAGRBF010000456.1 GCA_020434205.1 Calditrichota bacterium
ACCGGGACACTCAGCCAATGGGCCCGGTTTCCGATTTTGATCCGGGTGCGGTTGATATAGCTTTGGCGGGTATACTGGGTGTTGTCGGCCAGGACAAAGTGATCGGCCCGGGCAATTTTCAGGAAATAGCCGATCCAGGGCAGGTAATTGGGTTGATGGGCGCCGAGGATCATATCGTTACCTGCTGGTGTAAAGCGATTTGAAGTGCCTGGCAAACCAATTCGACTTCTTCGCGGGAGAGAGTCGGGTAAATGGGCAAAGCCAGGGTCCGCGAGAGGATATCCTCCGCCACCGGGAAATCCCCCGGGCAATACATGGCCTCGCGATAAAACGGCTGAAGGTGGCAGGGCGGCCAATAAATACTCCCGGTCTGGACCTGATGCTCTGCCCGGAGTTCCCGCCCGATATTCTCGCGGGTCAAGGGAGGGGAAAGCAGTACCGGATATTTATAAAAGCTGTGCAGGGTCCCATCGGGAATGGAAAAGGGGGAGACCCCCCCGATGGTCTGTAAAAAGGCCTGATACCACTCCCCAACCCGCCGGCGGGCCGCCAGGGCCTCCGGAAAACGTTTTAACTGAACCCGTCCCACCAGGGCCTGGATCTCGGACATTCGCCAGTTATGGCCCAACCTCATCAGCAGATTTTTGTTGTCTCCCCGGTTTTCTGCGCCGATGGCGATCCCGTGGCAGCGCAGAGACCTGGCAAAATTCGCCACGGCCTCATCGTTGGTGGTGATCATCCCCCCTTCTCCGGTGGTCATGGGTTTGGTGGGGTAGAAAGAAAAGGCCCCGCCGTCGCACAGGTTCCCGGCCATCCGGCCATTGCGGGAAGCGCCGTGAGCGTGGGCGGCATCTTCGATCAGAAATAATCCGTGCTGCCGGCAGAGGCCGCGAATTTCCTCCAGGTGCGGGGTAATCAGCCCGGCAATATGGACCAATATCACCCCGCGGGTTTGGGGGGTAATCCGGCGCCGAAGGTCCCGGGGGTCCAGGCACAGGGTTTCCGGGTGGATGTCCGCCAAAACCGGACGACCGCCGGCAAAAATGACGGCATTGGCGCTGGCCAGAAAGGTGTTGGTGGGAACAATGACCTCGCCACCATCCAGCTGATGATAACGCAGAAGGATCTCCAGGGCGGCGGTTCCGGAATTAACCGCCACGGCGTGCCGGGAGCCGCAAAAGGCGGCAAATTCCGTCTCAAAACGGTCAACTTGCGGCCCCTGGGTTAAGCGGCCGCCACGCAGGATCTCCGAGATCCCGGCGTTGATTTCGGCAATGTCCTCCTCCGGAAAAAAGGGCTGGTTAGCGTAAATCGGCATTTTTCAGGCTCCCTTCTGTCTTTGAAATTCCCTCTGATAAAATTCCCGCAGGGTTTCGGCGAGAGGACGGGCTTGGAACCCCAGGACAGTAGCGGCCCGGGTGCTGTCGAGATAAAAACGGCGGGGCGGGGCATCCCAGACGATTTGCGGGGAACGCTGCGATCCGGTAATCTCCCGCAGCAAAACGGCCACTTCCACCAACGGCACCTCCGCTCCCCCGCCGATATGCAGACATTCTCCGAAGGTCTTTTCCGTTCCGGGGGCGGAGGGTTCCAGCAAATACGCCCGGGCCAGCATTGCCGCCCTCACCGCATCATGGACGTACAGGAAATCGGCGCTGCGATTGCCGGGAACGTGAAACCGGCCCCCATTTTCCCCCGCAAAAAATTCCAGCAGGCGCGCCACGATGCCCCCGGATTTCCCCGGGCCGAAAACCCCGGGAAAGCGCAGCAGCAGGGTGGGTCGCCGGTGGCAACGCGCCTCGTAGCGGCACAATTCTTCAGCCATCAACACGGACAGGCCATTGGGTTCGGCGGGATTGCCACGGCGGGATTCCGGAACCGGCAAAGCCCCGGGATTATCGAGGTCGTAAACCAGCATGGCCGAGCCTTGAATCCAGGCCTGAACCGGATGGCCGGCGGCGGCGCTCAGCAAATTCCGGGTGCCGAGGACGTTGGTTTTCCAGGCATTGGTCGCCGAGAGGTCCGCAAGCTGGCCCCCTGCCCTATCGCTGGCAAAGCGCTCGACCGCGAAGTGAAAGACGCTGGAAATCTCATTATTGCGGAAGATACTCTCAGCAAAATCCCGATCCTGCAAATTGCCCTGCAGGGGGGAGAAACGGGGATTATCGCCAAATTCCGCCAGGGAGGGGTGGTTGGCACTGCGGCTGACGGCCAGAACGCGAAGACCTTCGGCAAGCAGGGTTCGGCACAAATGGCGCCCGATAAATCCGCTGGCGCCGGTAACCAAAATGTTGGGGGTATTCATTATTCCGCCTGAATGATGAGGCCGTGCCAGGCGTTATTGCCGTCGGCGTTTTCCTGAGCCGATTCCTCTACAAAAGGCTGTACGGTGCCGGTGGCGTCGGTGGCCCGTACGAACAATCCGTATTTCCCGCCGTTTTGGGGAACCTGCAGGTCGGCTTCCCAGAGGCACCAGGTGTAAGGGGCCGGCCACGATTGCTGCTGGAGACGCCCCAGCGCCTCGGAGAACTCGTTGCCGTTGGAATCGTCGTAGACCGGGCGGGCCGCTGCAGTGGGGCGCGACAAAATGGTGGCGTCCTGCCAGGTAATGTCCCCGTCCATTTCGTCGCGGTTTTTCACCTTCACCAGGCCGATTTCCACCCGTTGCACCGGGTCCTGGCCTCCCACCGCTACCCCCTGCACCCGGTAGGTGGTGCCTTTGGGCATGGCCTGATAATTGACGGGGTTGTAGATGCGGGAATTGATTCGCAGCAGCGGCACATCCGCCCAGGTAATCTCCGGTTCCGTGGAACGCACCGGACGGGATTCCCAGTAGCCGTCCACTTCGTCCCGATCGCTAACCTCAATTTCCATTATGGCTTTGGGGCTTTTCATCCCCAGCATTTCCGGAACCACCATGCGCACCGGATAGCCGTGGGCCAGGGAGCCGTCCCGGCGATCGTTGAAGGGAATGCCGTTAAACTTGTAGGCGAGGTAGGCCGGCCGGGGCGCATCGTTGATAATGCGTTCCTTGCGGTGGTTGGTGAAATAGCCGTCGTAGCATCGGAAATACACCCGGTTGGCCAAGGCCCAGTCCACCCCCAGGTCGTTTTCCAGAAAGAGCCGCAGGGGAACCCCGGTGAAATAGCCGTTGCTCATCTGAAAACCGCCGGGGGTATTGCCCACACACTGGAAGGTCTGGAAAAACGATTCTTCCTGATTGGTATAACGCGAAGCGATATCATCAAAGGAAAGAGAGGTTTCCCGAACCACCTGGCCGTTTACGGTTTGGAAAAGGCGCAGGCGCCAGGTGGTGAGGTCCAGATCCGCGGGGCGGTATTCCCGGCCTTCGTAGAACTGAACGTAAAAGCCCCCCTCTTCCTCGGGCATGTTGACCGGGGAGCAATAATTGAGGGCAATGGGATCGATAATGGGGCCGATACTGTTGCGGGTGCAGCTGACCAGTCCCATCCCCGGAATAAAGATGAAGGCGATTCCGGTGAGTCCTGTTTTAATAAAATCACGACGGTTCATACGGCTGGGCTCCGGATATTATTGGGCTAACGTTTGAGGGCCAGGCCCACAAAAACTTCGGTGGAATTGGGAATATTGAGGCCGGAGGTCGTTTTGAGAAGGGTGAGATCCGCCTCCAGTTTGGACGAGAGAATAAAAATGACGCCGCCCCCCACCCGGGTGCGTTGCTGGATGAGCGGGAATCCGAACAGGTTACTTTCGCTGGCGGATTCCCCGTTATTGCGAATCACCGAGATGGTGGCGCGCAGCAGGTAACGCTGCATCACGGTGTAGCCGGCCTCGGCGTTCATGTGGAACTCGTCCACAAATTCGCCCCCGCGGAAGCGATAACCCAGATCCCCGGTAAAGTAGGCGGGAATGGGATACAGCGAAGCGCCCAGTAAAAATTTAAGGTCGTAATCCGTTTCGTTGTTGCCGATCGGGGGGATGTCGATCAAATCATAGAAGGCCGGCTTTTTGATACCGATCTGGGCGGCGCCCACCAGGCCGTTGTTGAGAAATTGATATTTGAGATGCGCTTCATAATCCCCGGCCAGAAAGGCGTTGGTTTCCCCGCGGATAAAATTGGCTTCGTTTTCCGAGCGTTTGTAGACCGGGAAATTGACGATCCCGGTCAGGTGCGGGGTAATCCCGTATTCGCCGTAGAAGTAAAGCGAATAATCCCGGAAGGTGGCCGGAGAGGAAATCCCCAAAACCTTGTTGGCGTCGGAATAAATGAGGGTGGTCTTGAGGTAGTAACCGCCTTTTGCCTGCGACCAGGCGCCGGCTAAGGCGCTCCCGGCGAAGGTGGGGATCAACAAAAACAATAGCCAAAGTGCGCGCTTCATAAAAGCCCTTCGGGATTGGCGGTTTCCCCGAAGGTGCCGGGGTTGCAACCGCTAATGATGGTTACGGCTGTCGAGTTAGAGACGTTGGGTAAGAACCCGGAACAGTGTCGGCGGGCGGGTAAGGCGGAATCGCCGGCCGGATAGCGGAACATACCAGCCAAAGATCACGGAAATCTCACGGAAGGCTAATTTTACTGATGAGAAATTAATTCCCCCTTTTCCCTTTATTTCGGGATACAATTTCCTTAGATTTGCGTATCAAGCCTGTAGCATGTCCGGTGCTGCGAAACCTGAAAGGAAAGGCAGAAAATATGTCCCGGTTTTCCATCGTTTTTTTCGCCCTGTTTATTCCGGCCGTGGTTTTTGGCCAGTATAAAAGTCAGGCCAAACTTCCGGATATGAGCAAGGCGTTAACCCAGCCCCAAACCACCAATCTGCTGGGGTTTATTGACTTTTCCCGACTGCACTTCAGCCACAGCTTTTCCTCTTCCTTCGCCATGGGAGGCGGCAACAGCATGCTGTTGAACAGTTACATTGGCACAGTGGACTACCAGTTTAACATGCCCCTTTTCCTCCGCCTGAACCTGGGGGTAATGAATTCCCCGTACCAGTCTTTTTCCGATGACCGCTCTCCGATCGGGGATTTTAACAACACCCGTTTTTTCGGCAGCGCGGAATTGCTGTACAAACCTACGGACAATACCAGTCTGCACCTGGGGGTAAGCTACCTTCCCACCTATTCTGCCTACGGTTACCCCGGTTATTCGGGTTATGGTTACGGCCCCACCCTAAACGGGTGGCGTGGCTGGTAGCACCATGCCGGAATAGTAAGGAGTTGACTTAATTGGCCAAACGAACCCGCAAAAATTTGTCCGATCCCAAAATTCGTCGGCTTGTCCGGGCAGAATTCACCAAAAAATCGATGAACAATCAACAGCTTCCCGCCGATCAACCGTCCCTGGGCAAGGCCATCGGGGTTTTCTTCCTGGTCCTGCTGCTGGGGGGCGCCCTTTCCTACGGTTATTTGAATTGGGAAACCCTCAAAACTTTTCTGGATCGCCCGGCGCAACAGGAAGTCCCTCCCACCCCGGCTCAAAGCAGCAATCCGGGTGAAGGGTCGCCGGAAAGTACCCCGGAGGTTATTCCTGCCGAAGAACCCGGCGAGGCCAGGCGCATTCAGGTTGAGGTGCTTAACGGGTGCGGTGTTTCCGGAATTGCCGACCGTTTTACCCGCTACCTGCGCGACCAGAATATTGATGTGGTTTCCAAGGGCAATTACATCACCTTCGATCTCCGGCAATCCCGGATTCTGGACCGGGTCGGTAATTACGACCGGGCCCTGGAGGTCGCCACTGTTTTAAAATTACCGCGGGAACGCATCGAGGTAAAAAAGGACGACAATCTACAGCTCGATGCGACCATTATTCTGGGAGCGGATTACAAGCAGCTGGCCCCATTTAAGTAATCCTGCCGTCCCCCGGCCTTTCCCCGAGCTTCATTCCCCACTCTCCCATGCAGTGGTTTTGATCCGGCTGGCGGAAAGGGTATGCCCCGGATTTGGGGCAGGACGATGATTTATTAGAAATGAACGATAGTGGAGCATTATGGAGACAACTGAACTCGTCAATCGAATTATTGAATTGTCTTTTGAAAAAAAGGCCCACCATGTGGTCAAAATGGACCTGCGCGGCTTGTCCGACGTGGCCGATTATTTCATCCTCATGACCGGGGATTCCGACGTGCAGGTCCGCACCCTGGCCGGGCATATCGAAGGCGAACTGCGCGACGAAGGCGCAAGGGTCTGGAAACGGGAAGGGCTGGAACAACTGAATTGGGTTCTGCTGGATTATGTCGAGGTGGTTGTGCATATTTTCCGCCCTGAAATCCGGGAGTATTACGATATCGAACGGCTGTGGGCGGATGCCGAAATAACCGAAGTGGAAGACCATGCTTAAGATCGAATATTACCTTCGCGAAATTACCGACCAGGCCCTCAGGGATCTGGGATACCCGGAAACGGATTATCAGATAGAGCGCCCCAAACAGGCAGCCCACGGGGATTTCAGCATCAACGCTGCCATGCTGCTGGCCAGGCCGCTCAAGCAGAATCCTCGTCAGATCGGCCAGGCCCTTCTGGCAGCGCTCAAACCGGACAGCGAACGAATCAGTAAGATAGAAATCGCCGGTCCCGGATTTATCAACCTGTTCCTTTCCAACCGGGAGCTGGAGCGGGTGGTGCGGGATATCCACGGCGAAGGCAAGGATTTCGGGCGCATTCCCGCCACCGGCAAAACGGCGCTGGTGGAATTCGTGAGCGCCAATCCCACCGGCCCGCTCACCGTCGGCCATGGGCGCCAGGCGGTTATCGGGGATACCGTTGCCAATCTGCTCTCCTGGATCGGATACGAGGTTACCCGGGAATATTACTTCAACAACGCCGGCCGCCAGATGCGGGTGCTGGGCAATTCGGTGCTGATCCGCTACCGGCAACTGCTGGGTGAGGACATCGAATTCCCGGAAGACCACTACCAGGGCGATTACATTCGCGATATCGCCCAAAACCTGATGGCCGAAAAAGGCCGCGATCTGGCCGGCGGCGATCTCAAGGTTTTTACCCATGCCGCCGAGAAGGCTATTTTTGCCGATATCGACAAAACCCTGCAGTCGATCAATATCGTTTTCGATACTTATTTCAACGAATCCGACCTTTATACCCAGGGCAAGATCGAAGAGGTGATCCAGGCCCTGCGAGACAAAGATCTGGCTTACGATCACGACGGGGCTGTGTGGTTCCGGGCCACCAACTTCGGGCTGGACCAGGACCGGGTTATCGTCAAAAGCAGCGGCGAACCGACCTACCGGCTCCCGGACATCGCCTATCACCGCAACAAATTCGCGCGCGGCTACGACGAGATCGTGGATATTTTCGGGGCCGACCATATTGCCACTTATCCCGACGTGCTGGCCGGCTTGCAGGCACTCGGCTATGAAACCGAAAAAATCCGGGTGCTGATTCTGCAGTTCGTGACCCTCATGGAAGGTCAGGAGAAGATCAAGATGTCCACCCGCAAGGCCAATTACGTGACCCTGGACGAACTGATCGAAGAGGCCGGCGG
>JAGRBF010000457.1:0-4586 GCA_020434205.1 Calditrichota bacterium
GGAAAACCGTGATCATCTGCGATACAACCTCCTGGGAGCGGCAGGTGCTGGGACAGCGCAAGGCCGAACAGGCTCTGGAAAGCTGGATCTCCGATCGCACCGATGAGCTGATGGAGGCCAACTTTCGCCTGGCTGAAGAGGGGCGCCGCCATCGCAAAACCGCCGAGGCCCTCAAAAAAAGCGAACAGGATTTTCGCCTCCTTTATGAAAACGCTCCCCTGGCCTATTTTACCCTGGACCACCTCGGGATCGTCCGGCGGCTCAATAAATCCGCCCGCGAACTGATGGGAAATCCCACCTATCCCATAAAAGGCCGGCGCTTTCAATCCCTCTTTCAGAACGGCACCTCCGCCGGGGATCTCAAAACGCTCCTGGAGGCCAACAAAGTCGACGGACTGGAACTGCACCTGAAGCTGCGGGAAGACCTCTCCGTTTGGGTGAGCGCCAGTCTGAGGATTTTTGAGCAGAGCGAAGATGATCAAACCCTGCGCCTGCTGATGCTAACCGATATTTCCCCTCTTAAAAAAGCTGAAGCAGCGCTGAAAATTTCCCAGGCCGGCCTGGAAAAAAGGGTGGTGGAGCGCACTGCCAAATTTCTGAAGGCCAACGAGGACCTGCGGGCCCAAATGGCGGAACACGCTCTGTCCCAACGCCGCCTTTTGCACAGCGAAGCCCGCTTCCGCCAACTATTTAACGGGGTTCGCGACGCCATTTTTGTGATTCAGCCGGACAGCAAAAGCCATATTGGGCGGCTGGTGGAAACCAATAACCTGGCCACCCAAATGCTGGGTTACTCCCGCCAAACCCTGCTTTCCATGACCACCGAAGAAATCCTGGCCCCGGATGAACATCTGCGGATTGTCCGGCAGATGGAACGCATCGCCGACGATAATTTCGGCCTGTTCGAAACGGCTTTGCTAACCCGAACCGGGAAAATCCTGCCGGTGGAAGTTAACAGCCAGATTTTTAAACTCAACGGCCGGACCACTATTCTGGCCGCCGCCCGGGATATCTCGGCCCGTCGGGAAGCGGAACAGCGGATTCGCGAGCAGGCAGCGCTGCTGGATAAAGCGCGCGACGCCATCATGGTGCTGAATCTGGATGAAAACCTGGTGTACTGGAACCGCAGTGCCAGTCGTCTGTTCGGATGGCAGCGCGAAGAAGTGCTGGGCAAATCCTTTCGTTCCTTGCTGGTAGGGGATGAGCTTTCCGCCTTCTGGGAAGCCCAACAGGCCACCTTCGGGGAAGGGGCGTGGAGCGGGGAACTGGCCCTGCTGAACCGCTCCGGGAAAGAAGTGGTGGTGGAGAGTCGCTGGACTCTGGTGCGCAATGACGCGGGAATACCGACCAATATTCTGGTGGTTAACACCGATGTCTCCGAGCGCAAAAAGCTGGAAATGCAGTTCCTGCGGGCCCAACGTATGGAGAGTATCGGGACCCTGGCCAGCGGGATCGCCCACGACCTTAACAATGTGCTGACCCCCATTCTGATGGCGGTGCAGTTGATGGGGCAGAGCAAACTGGATCCCGACGTGGAGCGGCGCCTCAAGACCATCGAAAAAAACACTATGCGCGGTGCCGAGATGGTTAAGCAGGTGCTGTCCTTTGTGCGCGGGGTGGAAGGGGAACGGGTTACCCTGCAACCCCGCCATCTCTTGCGCGAGCTGGAACGGATTATCCGGGAAACCTTCCCGCGTTCCATTGAGGTTTCCTTTTTCCTCCCGCGCGATCTATGGGAGATCAGCGGGGATGCCACCCAGCTGCACCAGGTCATCCTCAACTTGTGCGTCAATGCCCGGGACGCCATGCCGGATGGCGGCAAACTGCACATTGAGGCGCAAAACCTGGTCCTGGATCAGGATTTTGTGCGCACCGAACTCGACGCCACCACCGGACCCTTCGTGAAAATCGCCATCCAGGACAGCGGGACAGGCATTGCCCCCGTGGTGCTGGAGCGTATTTTCGAACCGTTTTTTACCACCAAGGATGTCGGGAAGGGAACCGGGCTGGGTCTTTCCACCGTTCAGGCAATTGTGAGGAGCCACGGCGGCTTTGTCCAGGTAAACAGCGAAATCGGTCATGGCAGCGAGTTCTGCGTCTATCTGCCCGCCGATGCGGATATTCAACTCCCGGTGCAAAGAGGCGAGGAGGAAGAAACTTCCCCTTGGGAAAGAAGCGGCAAAGGCGAAACCATTCTGGTGGTGGACGATGAAGAAGCTATCCGGGAGATCACCAGCGAAATCCTCGAGGAAATAGGCTACAGCGTTCTGACCGCCGAAAATGGCGCCGAAGCGGTGGCCTGCTTTTCCCGCCGCCAGGGCAAGATCGACCTGGTATTGCTGGATATGATGATGCCCATTATGGATGGAAATGCCGCCATCTCCGCCCTGCGGAATATCCGTCCGGACGTCAAGATCGTCGCCGCCAGCGGGTTCCAGGAACTCCCCACGGATGAAGAAAAGGCCAAGGTGGCCGGTTTCCTTCAGAAGCCCTATTCCACGGACAGCCTGGTGCAATTGCTCAAAGATGTCCTGGCAAACCCGGCGCCGGATAAGACGGTTCTCCCTTAGGATTCATCCCCCGGAAAACGTATATTATCGTCCTTTAAAAGTACGATAAGGTATTTCCATGCGCGGTATTAAACTGGCATTCTCCCTGGGAATGCTGCTTTTCCTGACTTTCCTTTTGCAGACCCCTCAACAGATCCGACCGGGAATCCGGGTGGCCCCCGGGGCTTTTTTCTCGCCCTTTACCGGTTTCTGGCAAAACGGTCCCGCCGCCACCGCGATTTCCCCAAAGGTGAAGGTCCGCGGCATAGAAGGGCCAACCCGGGTGCTTTGGGATGAAAATCAGGTGCCTCATATTTACGCCGCTAATGCCCGGGATCTCGCTTTCTTGCAGGGATATCTCTGTGCCAGGGAGCGCCTCTGGGAAATGGAATTTCTGGCCCGCCGCTCGGGCGGATCCCTGGCGGAAATGATGGGCCCCCAGCCGGCCTTTGTGCAGCACGATCGCTATCGCCGCAAGTTGGGGATTCGGCTGGCCGCCGAAAATACCCTCAAACGCCTGCAGCGGGATTCCACCCGGGCCGCTGTTCTGGAGGCCTATTCCAACGGCGTGAACGCCTGGATTGCCGGTTTGGACTTTGCCCGTTTTCCCGTCGAATATAAAATCCTCAACCGCACCCCGGAACCGTGGACCCCGCTCAAAACCGTGCTCATTTCCAAGGGGGTGGAATGGGAGTATTCCGGTTACAGCGAAGAAATGGTGGCCAGCGAAACCAGGGCCCAAATCGGGGATTCCCTGATGGCGGCCCTTTTTTATCGATATCCGCTGTTAAAATATCCCCTGGTTGGAGACAGCCTGCCCGGAGATTGGGGCGAAACGGGTCCCGCAGGCAGCGACAGCCTTGCCATTCTGCGACCGGACCGCCGGGATCTGGAGCTGCTGCCTTTCCTGCCGGATCCCCACATCGGGAGCAATGCCTGGGCGGTGGCCGGTAAAAAAAGCAGCTCCGGGGCCCCCATTTTGTGCGCCGATTCCCATACCCCCCTCCACCTTCCCAATTTGTTTATGGAAATGCACCTGTCGCAGGGTAAGCAGTGGTGTTATGGTGCGGCCCTGCCCGGGATTCCCGGGGTGTGGAGCGGTTTTAATGCCCAGTTAGCCTGGGGCTTAACCAACGGCCGGTTGGATCTGGTGGATTGGTACGAGCTGGAATTGCGCCCCGAGGGCGGATCTTTTGCCTATCGTACCGGTTCGCAATGGAAACCGCTTCAAATGCGCATTGAGGAAATTACCACCTTTGGCGGAAAGGTTGTTACCGATACCCTTTGGTATGATGAAAGCGGTCTGGTGCTCTTTCGCCCCGGCCCGGAACGGCCCGGCGAAATCCGCAGCGGCCGTGGCTTCCGCTGGAATGGTCTGGAGGCAGACGGGGTGTTGCCGTTTATGTTGATGATGAACTTCTGTGCCGATCGCCCGGGGATGGCAAACGCTTTTAAAGCGCTGGACAACCCGTCCCTTGGCGTGGTTTACGCCTGGCGAAAGGCGGAAATCGGCATTCAGCTCGCGGGCCGTACCCCGGTGCGCCGTCAGGGCATGGGGCGATATCTGAGCGAAGGGAGCCTTACCCGAAACCACTGGAACCAGTGGTTAACCTCACCCAAACTTCCCTCGGAAAAAAATCCCTTTCGCGGATTTGTGGTGGCCGCCAATCAATTGCCCATGGCCGGATCGGCCGGACCGTATCTGCAGGGCAATTTTGCGGGTTTTGAGAGGGCCAACCGCCTGGGCCGGGTGCTGAACAGGGCCCGTAAATTTTCCCCCAAAGAAATGATGTCCCTCCAGACCGACAACCTCAACCAGCTTGCCCAAACCGTTCTTCCCCAAATGATCGACATGATGGATCGCCAGGGGATCGGCCTGGCGGAAGCGGTGGATCTGGAACTGCTTCGCGAATGGGATCGCTACAACTATGCGGCCTCGGAGGGGGCGGTGTTCTTCGAATACTGGTGGGCGGCCATAGAGGAAAAGCTCTGGGAAGAACGTTTTCGCAACGATGGCCGTCCCCTGCTCAAACCCAA
>JAGRBF010000457.1:4664-4896 GCA_020434205.1 Calditrichota bacterium
TCCCGGATGGCGCCCTTACCGGGGTTTTGCTTCAGGAAACCATGGAAGCAACCCATCGGGATCTCATCACCCTGCTGGGCCCCCAGGGGGAAAACTGGGCCTGGGGAAAGGTGCGCGGCACCGATCTTCAGCACCTGGCCGGATTCGAGGGCTTCGGACAAATGGGGCTGCCGAGTTCCGGAAATTTGCGGGCGGTAAACGCCATCCGACGAAATCATGGACCGAGTTGGCG
>JAGRBF010000458.1 GCA_020434205.1 Calditrichota bacterium
TATACCATCGGCAACGACATGAGCTCACGCAGCATCGAAGGGGAAAATCCCCTTTATTTGCCGCAGGCAAAAACCTACGACGGCTGCGCCGCCCTGGGACCGGGATTGCTGGTTTCCGCAGATCCCCTCCCATCGGAAACAGAGATTTCCCTGACGATCGGGCGAAACGCTAAAGCGGTATTCGAAGGCCGGGTAAAAATCAGCCAGATCAAACGGCGGCTGGAAGATTTAGTTGAATATCTGTTCCGGGAATGTTCCTTTCCCAACGGCTGTCTCCTGATGACCGGGACCGGCATTGTTCCGGAACGCGGGTTCACCCTCCTTAAGGGAGACACAATCAGCATTACCATCGACCCGATCGGGACCCTGGTCAACCGGGTGGATTAGGCCGGTAATGGTTAAGTCGCAAGTGGCAACGAGATGAAAAAGGGGACGCTATTTTGTTAGTTTAAGGATCGGAAAATTCAGGGAATCCGGTTTAGCGGCGGGATCTTCGGAAAAACCATCGCAAAAACCGGCTTCCGGAAAGCAGGGATCGCCGCCAGGTGGTGGAAACCCTCCCAAAACCGGGAAATTTCGGGTAGTTATGTCCTCCAAAATTGGTATATTCCAGCCACCGGGTTTCAATGAAAGATGCCTTAAAAAGGGGGCGCTTTTTGGGCCGCCATTTACTTTCTATTGAATTTTACCCCTGAAACACCTTACACTTTAAGGTTATATTTCCGATTATGTCCAAGAATAAAGCTCGCAAAATGGTTTTACAGGAGTCCACCCCTCAATGAAAAAAGTAACGATCCAAGATGTCGCCGAAAAAGCCGGGGTTTCCAAGGGAACCGTGTCCGCTGTTATCAACGGAAAAAATTCCGTTAAAGCGGTTACCCGGGATCACGTCCTCGAGGTAATCAAGGAAATGGAATTCCGCCCCAAAGGGGTGGCTCGCAATCTCAAATACGTCAATCAGGGCAAAACCATCGGCATCATTCTGAAGGATATCAATTATCCCTTCTACAATACCATCGCCAAGGGCGCCATGGCCTATGCCGAAAGCAAAGGATATTCCCTGATCGTGACCAGCTCCGAGGACAGCCACGAAAGCGAAAAGCGCCTGTCCCACCTGTTTTCCACCAAGGATATCGGGGGGGCCATTATAGCCCCGATTGTCGAGGGCGAAGCGGAAATCGAACACCTCTTCAAGCTGAAAATGCTCAATTATCCCTTTGTTCTGCTGGAGGACGTTAAAGGTATCCAGGCCAATGTGGTGGCCATCGACAACCTGAATGCGGTTAAGGAGGCGGTCAAGTATCTGATCGACCACGGGCATTCCCGGATCCTGCACTTTGCCGGTCCGGCCCACTCTTCGCACACCCATGAGCGCATCGACGGTTTTCGCCATGCCTTCAGCGAGAGTCCCCTGGTTTTCGATGAAAAAGCGGTAATCCCCATCGGCACTTCGGACCATGAGGAGGTCATCAAAAAAACCACCGAATTTTTTGCCTCGCTCCGAAAAGAGGACTACCCGACCGCCATTGTTTGTTTTAACGACCAGCAGGCCCTGGGGGTCATCACGGCGCTCACCGAGCTCGATCTGCGCGTTCCGGAAGATATTTCCGTGGTGGGCAACGACGACATTAATTACTCGCGTTTATTTCCCGTTCCGCTGACCACCATTCACGCCCCGCAGTTTGAGATTGGTGAAAAAGCGGCGGAAATATTGATCAGACATATCGAATCCCAAGTCCAACTGCCCGTTGAAAAGGTAATTCTGGGGACGGAATTTATCGTGAGAGAATCCACCCGGGTTCTCAGCGAATCCCAGGTAGAACTCTAGCCCTTAACCGGGTTTCTGTCGGATTCCCACGGTATTGAACCCCCATTCCCGGCCAACGGCCCACAGGTTTGGAAATCGTTCAAAACCGTTTTTGGAGAATCCAATGACAGAAAAATTGCTTCTGGGGCTGGATATCGGCAGTTCGTCGATCAAAGCCTCCCTCCTCCACGCCGAAAGCGGAGCCCTCCTGGCTTCGGCAACCTCTCCCGAGCGGGAGATGAAAATCGACTCCCCCCAACCCGGCTGGGCCGAGCAGCATCCGGAAACCTGGTGGGAGCACGTGGTGCGCGCCACCCATCAGCTCCTCCCCTCTCTGCCCGCTTCCTACGAGATCCTGGGAATCGGCATTTCCTATCAAATGCACGGATTGGTTCTGGTGGACCGCCACCAGACCGCCATCCATCCGGCCATCATCTGGTGCGACAGCCGGGCGGTGGAAGCCGGGGAAAAAACCTACGCCGCCCTGGGCAGCGACTATTGCCAGGGCCACTGCCTAAATTCCCCCGGCAATTTTACCGCCGCCAAACTGAAGTGGGTTCGCGAAAATCTGCCCGACGTATACGCCAAAATCCACAAGGCCATGCTTCCCGGAGACTTCATCGCCATGAAACTCACCGGGGAAATCCGCACCACCGTTTCCGGGCTCAGCGAAGGTATTTTCTGGGATTTTCGTGAGCAGGATCTGGCCGGTCCCCTGCTGGCGGAAATGGGAATCGACCCGGCCCTGCTGGCGGAGCGGGTGCCCACTTTCGGAGAGCAGGGCCGCCTGGGCGCCTCTGCGGCGGCGGCATTAAAGCTTCCCGAGGGCATTCCGGTAACCTATCGCGCCGGAGACCAACCCAACAACGCCCTTTCCCTGAAGGTGATGAATCCGGGAGAGGTGGCCACCACCGCCGGTACCTCCGGGGTAGTCTATGGGGTTACCAACCGCAACCTGATCGACCCGCAAAGCCGGGTCAACGCTTTCGCCCACGTCAACTACACGGCGGAGCAGCCCAATGTCGGCATCCTGCTGTGCATCAACGGGACCGGGATCCAATACAGCTGGCTCAAACAAACCCTCATGGACGGGGCCCATTCCTACGGGGATCTCAACGAAATGGCGGGCCAAACCCCCATCGGGGCGGAGGGCCTGTTGTGCCTGCCTTTTGGCAACGGTGCGGAGCGCATTCTGGCCAACCGGGACATCCGCGGCGGTTTTTCCGGGATCAACTTCAACATTCACAGCAAGGGCCACATGGTGAGAGCCGCCCAGGAGGGCATCGCCTTTTCCTTCCGCTACGGTCTGGACATCATGAAGGACATGGGCATGGCATTTTCGGTGATCCGGGCCGGCAATTCCAATCTCTTCCAAAGCCCGGTATTCCGGGAAGCTTTCGTGAACACCTGCAACGTGGGTCTGGAAATTTACAACACCGACGGTTCCCAGGGGGCAGCCCGCGGGGCCGGGATCGGCGCCGGATTTTACCGCGATACCGAAACGGCCTTCCGGGGACTTAAGGTGATCGACCGGCAGGACCCCGAAGCGGACAAAGTCCGAAGTTATCAGGAAGTTTATCATCTCTGGAAAGCCAGACTGGAAGCGCAGCTGGCCGACCGTTAATTACCGGCGGCCATCGCCGCCGACATGCTTTTCCTCAACGCCAAAAAAAAAGGAATTAACATGGGCAAATCGTATTTCCCGCAAATTGAAAAACCCATCGCTTACGAAGGTCCGGACTCCAAAAATCCCCTGGCCTTCAAATACTACGACCAAGGCCGGAAAGTGGGCGGCAAAACCATGGCCGAACATTTCCGCTTTTCCATCGCCTACTGGCATACCTTTATGGGAAACGGCACCGATATGTTCGGCGCCCCCGCCTTTGCCCGCGAATGGCATAAAAGCAGCAACCCCATGGATCGCGCCCGGGCCACCCTGGAGGCCGCTTTCGAGTTTATCGGCAAGCTGGGCGTGGCGTATTATTGCTTCCACGACCGGGATATCGCCCCGGAAGGGGCAACCTTTTCCGAATCCTGCCGGAATCTGGAAACCATTGTGGCCCTCGCCAAAACCTATCAGGAACAAAGCGGGATTAAGCTCCTGTGGGGAACCGCCAATCTGTTCGGCAATCCTATTTACGGTCAGGGCGCCGGTACCAGTCCCAACGCCCACGTAATGGCCATGGCGGCTGCTCAGGTCAAAAATGCCATTGACGCGACCTACGAGCTAAACGGGGAAAACTACGTTTTCTGGGGCGGGCGGGAAGGTTACGAGACCTTGCTGAACACCGACCTGCGCCACGAACAGGAGCAGATGGCGCGCTTCCTGCACATGGCGGTGGACTACA
>JAGRBF010000459.1:0-1830 GCA_020434205.1 Calditrichota bacterium
TAACCCCGTATTTGACCACCTTGCGAGGGCTGATAATCGGCCTGCCGATGTAAGGCTGCCCGTGCGCCGGCCGGTCCGAGACGTAGCTGGGATCGGGAATCAAAACCGCTTCCTCATCGGCGGCTACCGCGCTTACAATGCCCACCAGTTCGAAGTTGGGAATGCCGTCGCGAATGGCCATCACAATCCCCCCGGAGAAACCCCGGTTAAACAGGGCGTCCACCAGAAAATCGCGGCCGCGGTCCCGGGAGTTGGGACTCACCATGCCCGAAGTAATCATCTTTTTGCCGGCCGGAAATCCTACCAGAATCACCTTGCTGCCCCAATCCAGCTCTTCGGCGCGTCCGAACGGGAAATTGAAGGTGGGGATGGGGCGATAGTCTCCGGGCGGTAGTTTTTTGCCGATAATGGCCACATCCAGATCGGAATCTACCGCCAAAATCTGCATGTTATCCCCGTATTTGATATCGGCGATGCCCAGTTCCTGGCGCCGTTTGATGGCCACCTGATAGAGGAAGTTGGAGATCTCCCCGTTGATGTCCGCGTAATAAATGTAGGTGGTATCCTCGAATTCCACCACGTGGGCGCAGGTAAGGGCGGCTACGTGGTCGTTGTCCTTGTAGATGATGGTGGCGGTTCCCACCGCGTTGTCGGTGTAAATTTCGCTGCGTTTTTTATTGCGGGACAAAAATTGGTGGTTAACCGAATCCACCGTCACCCGCTCTTCCGGGGCGAAATTGTAGCGCTCGTAATAGGCGGTTGCGTTGATCATCCGCACCGATTCCAGCAAATCGTGAATGCGGCCGGCGTTGCCCCCCATCGGCTCAATGAGATCGTAGCGACCGTCGCCGGGCATGCCCCCGGTTACCACAACGGGCTGATGCCCGCATCCGGCCAGGAATCCCAGGGACAGAACGATCGTCAGTAGCAGTGCGTTTTTCATGGTGTTTCTTCCGGTTGAGGGTAACAAAGGCTGAGAAAGGCATCCCTTTTAGTCTTTTACCTCGCAAAGGATTTTCTCGTATTTATTGAGACGGATTTTTTGCGGTTTTGTGTCATACGGCCCCAACTCCGTCTCCAGAGGTTGGCTGCCAATCCACAGGTATTCGGTCTTTTCCGACCCGTCGCCAAACTCGACCGTCACCGGCAGGGGCATGCGAAAATCCGGAGAAATCCCTTCCCCCTCGATTTTCAGTTGAACGGTAAAGCGCCCCTCCCCACCATTCCGGATGTCTCCGGATAGCCGGTAGAGCGGCAAATCGGTGCCGTAAACCCACTGGTCAAAAAACCACTGCAAGGAATCGCCGTAAGCCGCTTCCGCCGCGGCGATAAACTGTTCGGTGGTCACCCGCCCGCCCCGGTGCCGGCGGTAAAATTCACCCAAAAAAGCTTCGAAATCCGGGCCGGGAGTTTCCTTTAGCTGCCAGAGGGTCTCCAGCATATTGAGCACCCAGGCCCCTTTTTTGTAAATGATGAGGGTATAATCGCCTTCGGTTTCGGTGGAATGGGTGCGGTGTCCCAACCAGATCGGAGCGGCCTCCTGACCGTCCCCAAAAAGGAAGCGGCGGTTTTCGATAATATTTTCCCGCCAGTCCTTCAGGAAATCGCGGTAGCGTTTTTCCCCGTTTGGGGGGTCTTTTTCCAGCAGCCTTCTCCGGGCAACCTGCCAGCCCCAGAACTCGGCCATTCCCTCGCTCAGCCAGGCATCGTGATAGCTGCGGGCATCCACCCCAATTCCCCAATACTGGTGGGCCACCTCATGGGCCCGGAAGGCCTCGTCTATGCCTTTGGTGCCGGTCATCTCGAAGGTCATCCAGGAAAGCAGCAGCA
>JAGRBF010000459.1:1874-2336 GCA_020434205.1 Calditrichota bacterium
CGGCAAGGGTCCCATTTTGTCCTGGAAAAAGGCCAGGCTGGCGGCGACATCTTCGGCGACCTGGGCTTTCACATTCCGGGCGTCTCCCGGTTCCTCGCGTTTGCCGAGGGGGCTGTTGCGGCGCACTTCCGGAGCATAGGTCTGCACCACAATTTCCGGCAAACCGTTTCGGGAAACGGCCAGGGTATCAAAGAAGCCGATGTTAAAGGTGGCCAGGGGCGCGGCTTCCCGGGTAACCCGGCGTTCCCGAACCCGCGCCTCCAGGGTATCGCGTTCCACCACCTCGCCGATCCCGGCCAGGTCCATTCCCCGGGGATAGGTGAAGGTCAAATCAAAATCGGCCCGGATGCGGCTTCCGGTAAAGGGATACCAGCGATGGGGATCCCGCACCAGAAAAATATCCCGGAAGCGCTCCACCAGGCGACCGTGATAATGGACGCGCAGGCGATAAGGGCGGTCCGT
>JAGRBF010000460.1:0-4355 GCA_020434205.1 Calditrichota bacterium
CCCGGGACGCTGGTGATCACATTGTCCACCGAAACGCTGCTGGTGCGCCGGAACTGGCTCTGGTCGATCCGGATGACCGGATAGGGGATGTCGATAATTTTTTTGGCGGTCCGGGTCCCGGTTACCACCACCTCGTCGGTTACGTAATGCAGGGTGTCGCTGGCGCTGGAATCGGCCAGTTGCACGGTTGCGGTGCCGCTTTGGGCCTGCACGGGGAAACCGCTAAACGCTACCAGCAGCAGGAGAAAAAAAGGCGTAATCAGGTTAAAGCGGATGATCATGGGGTTCAAAACTCCGGGGGTCAGTGAATGTTGGATTCGGTAAAAGCTACGCCTGGTAGCTTTTACCGGTTTCGGGCGGGATACCCTCATCAAAATCGAAATTTCCTTACTCCATCAGGAGCGGCGGAAGTGCCCGTCCACGATCATCAGCAATTCGCGGAGAATTTTGGCTGAAATGGCCGTAGACGCCCCGCCGGGATCCAGCTGAGGGGCCAGCTCCACCACATCGCAGCCGACAAGGTTGCAGGTGCTTAAGGCCTTCAGGATGTCGATGTATTCCGGAAAAAAGATGCCGCCGGCCTCGGGGGTGCCGGTCCCGGGTATCAGGGAGGGATCAAATACATCCAGGTCCAGGGTGAGGTATACCGGTTTGTCCTTCAGGTCCTCCATGGCGGCCAGAAAATCCCGGGCGTGGAAGGGGAAGAGGCGGGTGTGCGCCTCGGCGTAGGCAAATTCCGCCTGGCCGCCGCTGCGAATTCCCACCTGCCACAGGTTGGCGGGGCTCTCCAGCAATTCCGTGCAGCGGCGCATCACCGTGCCGTGCGAGAGGCGGCTGCCGAACAGCTCGTCGATCATGTCCAGGTGGGCATCCAGCTGAACGATGTGCAAATCGGGGTAGCGTTTAAGCACCGCCTGAACCGCCGGGAGGGTCACCAGATGCTCTCCGCCCAGCATACAGGGTTTTTTCCCGTCCTCAACAATCTCCGAAACCGCCTGATGGATCAGGGAAAGCACCCGATCCTTGCTGCCGAAGGGAATGTCGATATCCCCGGCGTCGTGGATGGCAATTTCCTTGAGGTCGCGGCGAAAATAAGGGCTGTAGTCCTCCTGGGAATAGAGGGTTTCGGTGCGCATGGCCAGCGGGCCGAAGCGGGAGCCGGGACGATAGCTGACCGTGCCGTCATAGCCCGCTCCGATAATCACGATTTGGGCCTCCTCATAAGTGCTGAAACAGCCTTCGTAGGGGGTTCTTTCAATGCGATGCTCAAATTTCATTCAGCAGTTCCTTCACATAAGTTGGCAGGGCAAAAGCGCCCCGATGCAGTTCTTCGTTGTAGTAGCGAAAAGAAAGATTGGCCTTGCGGTAGCGAGCCTCCCGGAAATCGTTCAGCGGGTGGGGACCCTTACTGGCCATACAAAAGGTCCAGAATCCGGAGGGGTAGGTGGGAATAAAAGCCTGGTAAAAATGCACCAGCGGAAAAATCTTTTTCAGTTTCTGATTGATCCGTTTAACCACGCTGGATTGCCAGGCCGGGGATTCGCTCTGGGCCACCAGAATGCCTTTCTCCCCAAGGAGATTGAAACAATTCCGGTAGAAGGATTCGGTGAAGAGACCTTCGCCCACGCTGATGGGATCGGTGGAATCCACCAGGATAATGTCGTATTGCTCCCGGCATTCCTCAACGAAGGCTACCCCGTCCTCATAGCGGCAGGTAACCCGCGGGGATTTCAACCCCTCCGCCACCGCGGGGATATGCTCCAGGCAGGCCTCGCTGACCAACTCGTCGATATCGACCAGGTCGATATGCTCGATGCGGGAGTGGCGCAGGCATTCGCGAACGGTTCCCCCGTCTCCGCCGCCGATTACCAAAACCCGTTTGGGCTCGGGATGAACGAAAAGCGGGACGTGGGACATCATTTCGTGGTAGACAAACTCGTCCCGTTCGGTGAGCATCACGAAGCCGTCGATCACCAGCAATTTGCCGAAATGAGCGGTTTGAACCACTTCCACCCGCTGAAAGGGACTTCTTTTGCTGAACAACACTTCGGTAATGTCGAAAGACAGAGAGGCGCCTACCTCCCCGTACCGTTCGGTATAGGTAATGGACATGATTTCCTCAATTTGGTTCTTGAAATGGCCCTGAAGATATCGTGCAATTTCAGGAAAAGGAAGCGCAGATACAAACCGAAAAAGGATTGCCTTAGCGCACCAGTAGCAGGGGAACGGTCTGGCGCCGCCCGGCGCTGGCCAAAATGGCGAAATAAGTGCCGCTGGCGGCCCCTTCTCCCCGGCTGTCCCGTCCGTCCCATTGCAGCCTGTAGACGCCCGGGCTGGCGGTTTCTTCAAAAAGCCGGCGGACCTCCCGACCCAGGATGTCGTAGATGCGCACTTCCGCATAGCGGGCCCGGCTGCCGTCCAGTTGCAGCATCAGGTGGGTTTCCCCGTTGAAGGGATTGGGAAAGGGGGCGGACAGGGAAAAACTGCCGGCCAGGGTTTGCGGCTCCCCGCGGATCTCGATGCTGCGCAGCAGGGTGATCTCCCCGGTAAGGGCCGTTTCCAGCAATTGGTAACGGATGCGTTGGAAAGCCCCGGGATGGTCCTCGAATTGGTAGGTTGTGGCGGCATTGCTGTTGCCCCGGGAAAGCAGTTGCGGGTTTTGCTGGTAGGAAGCAATTTCCCGCATGGGCAGATCATCAATTTGGCGCCACAGGGTAAAGCCCAGGGAATTGATCTCGGAAATCGTTTCCCAGCGCAGGTGTACCACGCCATCGCCCGGAAGGGCTTCGAAAAAGCTCAGCAAAACCGGGAGAGCCTGGTCCGGCCCGTTGTCTCCGGGGGATCCGAAATCCCCGCCGCTGCCCGGCCAGCTTTGCATGGCGACCGTCCAGTTGGCCGGATCGTTGTTGTCCGCCTCCGCCAAGCCGGCAAAAACCATCGAAGCGCCCCCGGGGTCCGGCCAGAGGGTTCCCCCGTCGTAAGCCACCCGGTCGATTTCCGTGGTGCCGTCCTCCCGCAGCAGGACGATCTCATCGTCGTCGTTGCCGAGGGTGATGCCGCTGTAAACGTAATCCACGCTGACCCCGCCGTTGAGGCCGCTGTCCCCGTTGCGCCCCAGCACCAGAAAAGCCCCGGGATTGAGGATCAGGGCGGGGGAATGGCTGATGACGTGCAGATCGCTGCCGTCGTCCCGGATGGTCCAACCGTTGAGGTCCACGGCATTGGCGGAGGCGTTGAAAACCTCAAACCACTCGCCGGCCGCATCGTCCACCGCGGTGGGATTCTGCATAATTTCGCTGATAATGATATCCCCTGGGGCGGCGGGATTTTCCGAAGGGGTGGTTTGGAATCCGCTGGTCTGAGTAATCGACCAGGCGCTATCCCCCATGGTATTCCAGATCCTGAAATAATAGGTGTTGAGGGTGCTCAGCCCGGTAAGGGTTACCGAAGTGCCGTCTCCCGAATACACCACATAACTTCCGCTGCCCACCTGGGAGCCGTCTCCGAAAAGGGAATCCGCGGTGTAGCCGGAGGGCGCCGCCACGGTGGGATCGTCATCCACGGCCGCGCCTTGCTGGAGCAGGACAATCAGCTGATTGTCGGCGAGGGAATAACCCACCGGGAGGCTCCAGGAAAGGGTGAAGCCATTGCTGCTGAGGGCACTGATAACCGGGTTGGCCGGCGGCGACTGGGTGCCCTCCATAAAAAAGGCCCGGCGCACCAGGGTGGAATCCAGAATAAAGGGATTCGGCAGACCCTCTTGGTAAGCGGCGATTGCCCAGGTGCGGGTTATCTCCGCGGGATTGGCGCTGTCCTGCTGGTGCCAGGTGTAAAGGGCATCCTTCTGCAGCCCGAAAAAAGCCGGATCGGCGCTTTCCGCCTCGCTCTGATACATGGTGTAGAAATAGAAAAAGGCCCGGGCGGTGTTGCCCTTGTGATCTTCCCGCACCTCAAAAAGATCCAGGTCGTTGTCCTTCTCGGCGTATTCCTCAATTTTGGAAGAGGGGATGACGGTAAGGGCGGTGTCCTTGCGATACCAGGTATCCGTTTCATTATCGTTGATGTCCCCGAAGGGATTGTTGCTGCGCGAGGAATTGACCTGGCTGCGGGCGGGGAAAAGATGGTGCATGTCCGAGCGGGCGTTTCCGCTGGCCGCCCCCTTGCTCTGGGGATAGGTGTGTTCGGTGTCGATGTCGTTGGCGCTGGCGTAGGTGGTGGGGTCGGCATTGGGATCCAGGTAGATGGTGTAGCCTGAATACACGCAGCGCAGGCTGTCCCCGAATTTGTCGATTTTGGAGAAAAGGGTATCCCGGGCGTCGTCGTAATTGTAGATGGTTACCGGCTTGTAGTTGGCC
>JAGRBF010000460.1:4502-5346 GCA_020434205.1 Calditrichota bacterium
GGGCAGTGCGGGTTGGTTTTGGGGAAATTTGCGGTAGCACAGGGCCATCTTGGCGCCTTTTTCGTTAAGGTCGGAACATCCCGTTCACTTTTTGTTATCGGCCGGGGGGGTGTTGAGAATAATCTAAATTTTCGAATTGTCAACATCCGCCGGGGATTGCGGCTCAGGGGGCAAAAATTGTTGGTCAAAATAGGGAGGTGGCATAAATTTGCGGTGATCTCTCCGGCATTTTATGGAATCCCGGCCAAAGTTTTCTCTATACTAATAAAAGGAGAGATCATTTTGTTTTGTGAACATCCCGGCTGCGACCGGGGCATTGTGGTCGATTGTATCCTGCCGGAAGACCGCCGGGGGGATCTGGCGCCGGGGGAGCCACCGGTGGTATACCTTTGCCTGAAACACTGCGCCAGCCATGGCTACTGCTGGCACTGCGGATTCTGGGAGGGGCGGGAAAACCTGGATCGACTGGGGGTGTGTCCCAGCTGCCGGGAATTACTGCGCAAGGAAATGGGGGAGATATATTAGTGTCGGGGTGTCGGAGTGTCGGAGTGTCGGAGTGTCGGAGTGTGACCTACCCAATCAACAATCATCAATCAACAATCAACAATCTACAATCATCAATCATCAATCATCAATCAACAATCAACTTCCGGAGACATTATGCTGACCAAAACCGATTTGCCCCCCGATACGTTGAGCAAAAAACCCGCCATCGATCCGCAAGCCTTTATCGCCCGCGGGGCCCAGGTAATCGGGGACGTGCGTCTGGCCGCCGGCGCTTCCGTGTGGTACAATGCGGTGGTGCGCGGGGATATCAACTATATTGAAATCGGGCAGCGCAGCA
>JAGRBF010000461.1 GCA_020434205.1 Calditrichota bacterium
AGCCCCATCGCCTTTTTCGCCCCCCACAGCGGCTACAGCAACGCCGCATCGCCCCTGGGTGTTCTGGACGATTTCCGCGATATGGTCAAAGCCCTTCACCACGCCGATATCGAGGTTATTGTGGACGTGGTGCTCAACCACACCGGCGAAGTGGATGAAAAAGGGCCGACCCTTTCCATGCGGGGCCTGGAAAACGAGGTTTATTATATTCTGGACCGCGCCGATCTGGCCCGTTATACCAATTACGCCGGCTGCGGGAACGTTATCAACAGCAATCATTCGGTGGTGCGACGGCTGATCCGCGACTGCCTGCGCTATTGGGTGCGGGAAATGCACGTGGACGGTTTTCGTTTCGACCTGGCCTCTATTTTCTCCCGCGGTGAGGACGGCAAGGTTATGGCCAATCCCCCGGTTATCTGGACCATAGATTCCGATCCGGTTCTGGCGGGAAGCCGCATTATCGCCGAAGCGTGGGATGCCGGGGGACTTTACCAGGTGGGGCGCTTTGCCGGGGAGCGTTTCCAGGAATGGAACGGGCCTTTCCGCGACGAGATACGCCGTTTTGTGAAGGGCGATACCCACACCGTCGCCAATCTGCAGCAGCGGATCTCCGGCAGCATGGACCTTTTCCGGGCGCCCTGGCACAGCGTCAATTTTGTGACGGCTCACGACGGCTTCACCCTCAACGATCTGGTTTCCTACAACGGCAAACACAATCTGGCCAACGGGGAGAACAACCGCGACGGCTCGGACGCCAACCACAGCTGGAATTGCGGGACGGAAGGCCCCTCAACGGATCCGGCGGTGGAAACCCTGCGCGAACGGCAGATCCGCAACCTGATCCTGATCAACACGGTTAGCCTGGGCAACGCCATGATGCTGATGGGAGATGAGGTGCGCCGCACCCAACGCGGCAACAACAACGCCTTCTGCCAGGACAACCCCCTCAGCTGGATGGACTGGAACCTGGTGAAAACCCATTCCGGACTGCTTCGCTATTGCCGGTATATGATCGATCTGGTAAAAAATCACCTGGCCTTTCACCACCGGGTGCCGCCGGTGCCGATTCAGTGGCACGGCACCCAACCCGGGCGCCCGGATTTGGGAGAAAACTCGCACAGCCTGGCTTTTACCCTGGAGGATAAAAACGGATTGGAGCGTTTTTACGTGGCCCTCAATGCTTTTTGGGAGCCGCTGGACTTTACCCTGCCGGACAGCAGCGCCTGGCGCTGCCTGGTCAATACCGCCAATCCCTCCCCCCGGGATGTCTACCAGCCCGGTGAGGCGCCGCGCGTGGAAGATCAGTTGCGCGTCGATGCCCGTAGTTGTATGTTATTGTTTCAGGATGTTTGATATTGACCAAACCAGCCTTGCGGATGAATTTGTTTTCGAACCGGATTTTCTTGTGCCTGCTCCTCGCAGCTTCTGCCCTGCGCGCCCAGTCCGCCGCGCCGGACACCCTGGCGGACAGCACCCGGATGGCCAATCCCGCTATGGAAATCCGGGGCCTGGAAAGAGATCAAAAAAGCGCTCTGAATCCGGTGCGGGCCACCCTCAACGGCATTTTCTGGCTGCCCCGGGTTACCATCGAAACCCTGATCAGCACTGCCGGGGTTGGGGCGGTCCTGATCGACGAAAACCGTATTGTCCAGAAATTCGGCAACATCTTTTTGTTCAATAAACGGCGTATGGGCTGGTTTCCCATTCTCAACGCGGTAACCGGGTTCCCCCGGGGTTACGGCCTACGTATTTTTTACCGGGACCGCTACCACCGGGCTTCGCTGCGGGCCGCCTATGCCGATGAAGAGATCTGGGGAGTGCGCATGAAGGCCGGCACCACCTTTTTCCGCCATAACCACATCTGGATGCTCAATTCGGTGATTCGTCTGGAAACCTACGACCGCTACCGCTATTTCGGGTTGGGCAAGGATCCCCAAAACGACCCGCGCAATCATTTCCTGAGTAACGCCCCGGCCGATTACGGACTTTTCCAGCAGCATCACATCATGGCCGAATTCAGCCTGGGTATCCGGCCCTCGCCGGATTGGCAGGCTTTCTTCAAAACCTATTACATCTTTCGGGATCTGGGCAATCCCAGCGACACCTACCCGGAGAATCTGGTTAATGTTTTTGAGGCCGGCAGCCTGCCCGGGGTGG
>JAGRBF010000462.1:0-1067 GCA_020434205.1 Calditrichota bacterium
CGAAGGAACCCTCATTCTTGGGTGGCGGCCACCATAATCTCGTTCATGCGGTCGATGTATTCGCTCGCGGAGGCCAGGCTGCCGTTTTGCAGCAGGGAGCCTTCATAAAGCTGGAGAATACACTGCCGCAGCAGGGGGTCGGTACTGCTGCCCAGGTTGAGCCGCGAAAGATTTTTAATGAGCGGATGGCCGGTGTTGATCTCCAGAATCCGCTTGGAACCCGCAAAATCCTTCTGCATCATCTTCATCATTTTTTCCATCTGAGCGTCCATTCCGTCCTTGCCGACCACCAGGGTCGCCGGAGAACTGACCAACCGGCGGGATTCGATGACGTCCTCCACCTTGTCGCCCAGGGTTTCCTTGAAAACCTCAATCAGGGAAGTGCTCAGATTTTCATTGAGGCGATCCTCGCTGGCCTCTTCCTCCTTCACCTCGATATCGGCTTTGTCGATGGATTTGATCTTCTTGCCCTCGTATTCCCCGATAGTCGGCACTACGAAAATATCCACCGGATCGGACAATAACAGCACTTCCAGATCGTGTTTCTTGAAATATTCGAGGTTGGGGTTGCGGTCCAGACTTTTGCGGCTTTCCCCGGAGAGATAGTAGATCTCGTTTTGTTCCTCGTTCATCCGGCTCAGATAATTTTTCAGGGAGGTTTTTTTGCCGGGATCGGTTACGGTGGACTCGAATTTCAGCAGGTCGATGATTTTCTCGCGGTTGCTGTAGTCGCTGTTGACCCCCATTTTCAACATCTGGGCAAAGTTGTCGAAAAAGGTATCGTATTTCTCCGGCTCCTTCTTCATCAGATCGGCCAGATAACCCAGCACCTTGGAAACAATGGTATTGCGGATCTTGGCCATCGCCGGCGAGTTCTGGGTAACTTCGCGGGAGACGTTCAGGGGGAGGTCCTCGGTGTCCACCACCCCTTTGATGAAGCGCAGGTATTCGGGGATGAGTTCCTTGGCGTTGTCCTGAATAAAAACCTTGTTGCTGTACAGTTGAACCGAGGTCATATCCTCGGGACGAAGCACCATCGGCGGGGCGCTGGCCGGCAGGAAAAGCAG
>JAGRBF010000462.1:1230-4824 GCA_020434205.1 Calditrichota bacterium
TTGACCTGGATGGGAAAGTCGACGAAGTTGGAATACTTTTTAATGATGTGGTTGATGCGGAAGGACTCGGCGAAGTCGGCTTTGTCTTCCTTAAAGGTGAAACTGATCCTGGTGCCGCGGGTGGGCTTGTCGATTTCCTGAATGGTGAAACTGCCCTGCCCGTCGGATTGCCAGCGATATCCCTTGCTGTCCTTTTCGATGTGGCGGGTTTCGATAACCACTTCGTCGGTTACCATAAACACCGAATAAAAACCGACCCCGAACTGGCCGATCAAATTGCCGTCCAGCTTCTCTTTCTGCTCTTTGTTGGCCTGAAGCTCCCTTAGAAATTCCATGGTCCCCGAGCTGGCGACCGTTCCGATGCGATTGATGAGGTCGTCGCGGGTCATCCCGATTCCGGAATCTTCGATGGAAAAGGTGCGCTGGTCTTTGTCTATGTTGATGTCCACCAGCAATTTGGCTTCCGGGTCCAGAACCTCTTTATCCGTCAGCATGCGGAAACGCGCCTTGTTGAGGGCATCGGAGGCGTTGGAAATCAACTCGCGGAGGAAAACCTCCGGATCGGTATAAAGGCTGTGGATTATCAGGTGAAGAAGCTGCTTTAGCTCCGCCTGGTATTGAAATTCCTCTACCTTAGGGGCCTGCTTTTTAGCCATGGCAAACTCCTTATGTTTATTGATTTTTTCTTGAGTCGTTGTATACTAAATTCCGGCCTTGAATATAAAGACTTCCCGGGGCGTTTTCAATAACGGTGATGGATTTTCGTCCCGGGGGCGTTTTTGCGGCGCAGGGGTAAAGGACAGAACATGCTTAAACTGGAACGTTTTGCCATTGAGGACATTCCCCGGCTCATTTCCTGGGTTCCCAGCCAACCGGAGATGATCCAGTGGACAGGCCACTTTTTCCAGTGGCCCCTCCAGGAAAATGAAATGGCAGAACATTATCGAACCACCCTGGGAAGCAACCCGCGCTGTTTTGCCTTTCGGGCCAGACGCCTGCGCGACGAGCAGATTGTCGGGCATATCGAACTGGACTTGATCGACTACAAAAATTACTACGCCTCCCTGGCAAGGGTATTGGTTATGCCCCCGGAGCGCAGCAAGGGTATTGGCAGCGCCATGGTGGATCTGGTGGTGCGCCTGGCGTTTACCCGCCTGCCCCTGCAGACGCTGGGCCTCAATGTGGTCAGCTTTAATCTGGCTGCGATCGCCTGCTACCGCCGGATCGGCTTTCTCCCGGCCGGAAACAGCACCACCAGTTATATGATCGGGGAAAAGCAGTGGATGGTCAACCAAATGGTTCTGCAAAAGCGCGACTGGATGGCCCGCCGCAACCGGGGTCTGGAGACGTAACGGCGAAAAATCTGCTTCGGCCGGCTTCTTTAATTGAATTGTAACTTATTTAGACCGAATATTTTACTATATTTTAACCGGACAGTCGATCGATACCCGCCCCCTGCCGGATTGTTGCCACAGAATCAGAGAGGGAGACCCCTTTTGCTTGAACAAATCGATCTTTCCAAGAAACTTTCCAAACAGGAATACCAATCCCGCATGGCCGACCTGGGGCTGTCTCTGGCCGCCTTGCAGCGCAAGGCCATCGACGCCGGATTGCCGGTGATTTTGGTTTTCGAAGGCTGGAATGCCGCGGGCAAGGGAACCCTGATCAACCGCCTCCTGCAAACCCTGGATCCCCGCCATTTCCAGGTATTTGCCACCCGCAAACCCACCGAAGCGGAAGCGATGCGCCCCTTTCTGTGGCGCTTCTGGATGAACACCCCTCCCCGGGGGCGAATGGCCATTTTCGACCGTTCCTGGTATGGCCGGGTTCTGGCGGACCGGGTGGAGGAAGCCGTCAAAAAGCCGGTCTGGGAACGCGCCTACCCGGAGATCAACAATTTTGAGAAGCTCCTCAGCGAAGACGGGGCGCTGATCATCAAATTTTTCCTGCACATTTCCAAAAAAAATCAGCGCAAGCGCATGAAGGCCCTGGAAGCCAATTCCGCCACGGCCTGGCGGGTTACCAAAGAAGACTGGCAACATCACCGCAATTACGATGATTATCTCGATGCGGTGCGGGATATGCTCGCCAAAACCGATACGCGCTACGCCCCCTGGAAAATCGTGGAATCCGAAGACCGGCGTTTCGCCACGGTCAAAATTTTCGCCACGGTGGTTAATGCGCTCACCCGCGCTCTGGAAAAGTCTCCTGCGGAAGGGGAGGCGGCTACCAAAAAGCCGCTTTCCGTACCGAGTGCGGATCCGGTGGACACCTCCATCCTGGACCAGGTGGACCTCTCCCTCAATTACGACAAGGAAGAATACCTGGACCTGGTGGAACCCCTTCAGAAAAAAATCCGCGACCTGGAATACCGGATTTACCGGGAGCGAATCCCGGTGGTAATCGCCTACGAAGGCTGGGATGCCGCCGGGAAAGGCGGCAATATCCGTCGCCTGACCTCCAAAATGGATCCGCGCGGGTACGATGTGGTGCCGATCTCTGCTCCCAATGATATCGAGCGCCGTCACCATTATTTATGGCGTTTCTGGCGGGAAATTCCCAAGGCGGGACATATTGCCATTTTTGACCGCACCTGGTATGGCCGGGTGCTGGTGGAACGGGTGGAAGGTTTTGCCAGCGAGTTGGAATGGCGACGGGCTTACCGGGAAATCCGGGAGATGGAAGAGCAATTCACCAATTTTGGCACTATTCTGGTCAAGTTCTGGCTGGAAATCGACCAGGAAGAGCAGTTGCGGCGTTTTACCGATCGCCAAAACGATCCGCACAAAAGTTGGAAACTGACCGACGAGGACTGGCGTAACCGCGAGAAATGGCCCCTTTACAAAGAGGCGGTGGACGAGATGCTGCTGCGAACCAGCACCCCCAATGCCCCCTGGACGGTGGTGGAATCCAATTCCAAATACTATGCGCGAATTAAGGTTCTTCGCACGGTTATCAAAGCTATTGAACAGCGCCTGGACGGATAAGCGCACGACCTAAGGATACCCTCAACGTGTTTTACCTCTTTTCCTTCCCGGCCCGTGACGAAAAACGTTTTTTGCCGGAAGATCTCAACATCGACTCTTTACGGTTGTGCGACGAACAAGTCCTGTCCGGCACCTATCGGGTTTTGGATACCTTCGATTGGCGCCTGTTCGGCAACGGCCTCAACCTTTTCTGGGACAACGGTTGGCTGGTGCTTGCCAACCGCAGCGATGGGGCGGTTATCCGTCAGATTCCCGCGGAAAATCCCCCGGCTTCCCCGGACCAGCTCCCCTCCGGCCCCCTGAAATCCCGCCTGGCGGAGTTGGTGGAGGTACGGGCCTTGCTGAGCATGGGGGAGTTGGATCTGGATCAGCGCCGCTGGGCCCTGGAAGATGAGGAAGAAAAAATTCATCTGCGATTAACAGAGGCCATCCCCGCCAACGGCAACGCCCCTTTTCTGCTGGTGGAATCCCTGCGCGGCTATAGCGAAAGCGCCGAGCTTGTCCTCAATCAGCTTCTGGAAAGGGGATACCGGCAGTTATCCTCAGGTTTGGCGGAAATGGCTTTCGCCAATGGCGGAAAAACCCCGGGCGATTATTCCGGTAAGGT
>JAGRBF010000463.1:0-788 GCA_020434205.1 Calditrichota bacterium
ACTTCTGTTGCGCAACAATTGACCAAAAGCCTTTTAGTAGACTGTCAATTATAGTAAGTCCTGTTCGTCATCCCGGCAATCTTTAGGCCAGGATCCATCGGGACGTTGGGTATGTACCCCGGCCCAAAAGCATACCGGGGTGACGGTCCAGAGGCCACAACCAGACTTACCACACTTGACAGACTACTATACTGATTTTTGTGAAATAACCGCGAAAGCAATCGGGCCAGGTCGCAATCTGGCCCTCTTCTTTAATGGAATACCCAAATGCTGAAATTTTTTCTCTATGTGATGTTCTTCTGCGCCGGGGCGATGGCCCAGGGGCATTGGGAAGTTGTGACCCATGCCGGCAACCGGCAGTTGAGCCGCATGTCCTTCGTTGATGCCCAGACCGGCTGGGCAGTGGGTTTTGGCGGCACCATCTTCAAAACCAGCGACGGGGGCTTTACCTGGGAGAACCAGAGCCAGGAGCTCAGCGAAAACATCGAGGACGTTTTTATGCTGGATGCCGATACCGGCTATGCGGTCGCTCCCGTTTTCAATCAGGAAGACGGAACCCGCATCTTCAAAACCACGGACGGCGGGCAGAACTGGGAATCCACCCTTTACCCCGGGCGCTATTTTTTTACCGCCCATTTTTTTGATGCCAACAGCGGCTGGATTGCCGGATTGCAGGGGGCTTTTGCCAAAACCACCGACGGGGGCCAGACCTGGCGGGAGGTCTTCCCCGACACTGCTATCGGATCGTTTTTTCCGATTCGCAACATCAATTTTTATTCCCGGCAATT
>JAGRBF010000463.1:1006-11305 GCA_020434205.1 Calditrichota bacterium
GAATTTACGGGGTTGCGCGGGCCATTGCCTTTCGCACCGCCCAGGAGGTCTGGGCGCCCCTGGCCATTTCCGAGGGTTACATGGTGTCCACCGACCGCGGGCTTTCCTGGACCGACGGGGATATGCCGGAGAATTCGGTGGTGCTGGACATGATGTTTTTCGATTCGACCAGTGGGATCGGGGTCGGGGAGGAAGGGGTGGTGGTGCGTTACGTTCACGATCCGGTGGCGATTGAGCCGGAGCCGGATATACCGGCGCAGGATTTTTTTCTGGCGGGCAATTTCCCCAATCCCTTCAATCCCCAAACCCAAATTCGTTTCCATCTGGGCAGCCCCGGCCAGGTGAAGCTCACCGTCTACAACATTGCCGGGGAAGTGGTGCGGCGCCAGGAGGGGGACTTTGGAAATGCCGGCTGGCATGCTATTGCCTTTGACGGCGCAGCGGTGGCCTCCGGGATATACCTTTACCGGGTGGAATTTGTCCGGCAATCTGCCCCGGCGTTGCTCCAAACCGGCAAAATGGTCTTGTTGAAATGACTCGCCCGGTCACTTTTTTCCACGCTCTGCTCCCCATCCTCTTTCTGGCTTTTTTGATCGGCTACGGCCTGATGCTGCGCCCTCTGGCGCTGGATCTGCCGCCCATTCCCCTGGAAATCGTGTTTATCTGTGCCGCTGCCTTCGCCGGAGCCCATCAGGCCTGGTTGGGATATGCCTGGGCGGATATGCAGAAAAGCATCGTCAACAAACTGGCCAGCGCCCTGCCCGGATTGTTTATCCTCTTCACCATCGGGATGATCATCTCGGGATGGATGATCTCCGGAACCATTCCCATGCTGGTGTATTACGGCATCAAGTGGATCGACCCTGCCTACCTTTATTTTCTGGCCTTTCTCCTGCCGGTGATCTTCTCCTCCCTCACCGGGACCTCCTGGGGTTCGGCGGGCACCATCGGGGTGGTGGTGATGGGCATTGCCTCGGTTCTGGGAGCCCGCCTGGACATCACCGCGGCGGCCATCATCGGGGGGGCCTATTTCGGTGATAAAATGTCCCCCCTGTCCGACACCACCAACATGGCCTCCCTGGCGGCGGAGGTTGATCTCTTCGACCATATTCGTTCCATGACCTACACCACCCTGCCTTCCGCCCTGCTGGCGGCAATTTTGTACCTGGCCCTGGGGTGGATTTACCCGCCGACCGTTCATGCCGCCGGATTGGGGGAGGTGCAGCCTTTTCTGGAGAGTTTGCAGGGACTGTTCCACTTCAATGTTTTGCTGCTGCTGCCGCCCCTGATCGTTCTGGCGGGGTCTTTCCGCAAGATGCCGACCGTGCCGGTGCTGATCGCCTCTATTGCCGCTGCCGGGGTGCTGACCCTGATTTTCCAGCCCTATTCCTTCACCGACCTGATTCAGTCCCTGTACAAGGGTTTTGACGTGGCGATGGCCGGGGTGGCGGTCCCCGAGCGCGTAGCGGTGCTGGTCAACCGCGGCGGGCTTTACGCCCTCAGCGAAGCGATCATTATTGCCGTGATGGTCTTTATCTACATCGGATTGCTGGACCACATCCGGGCCATGCCCATTGTGGTGGCGCGCCTGTTCGGCTTTGCCCGTTCCCGGGCCAGCCTGGTGATCTCCACCCTGTTCGCCACCGCCTTCACCAACGCCATGACCTCCAACCAGTACGCCACCAGCTTCATCGTGGGGGATGCCTTTAAAAGCCGTTTTGATGAGCTGGGCATTTCCCGCAAGGTCCTTTCCCGCAGCCTGGAGGACACCGGGACCATGCTGGAGAGTCTGGTGCCCTGGCATGCCACCGCGGTTTTTATGGTGGCCACTCTGGGGGTTCCGGTCGCGGAATACTGGCCCTGGCAGTTCCTGAGCCTGATCAATTTTGCAGTGGCCCCGCTATTGGCGGTCACCGGGATCGGGTGTTTTGTGGGGGAGGAGCGATTAGCGAATAGCGATTAGCGACCGTAGATGTCCGGCATGCCGGACATCGGGAAGAGTCGCACGCCCCCTCAAAAACCCCGCTCCCAATTTTGTAATCCCTATCGCAACGGTCTTGCCCTCACCTGTATAGCTTCCCATATTCACGCATCTTCTTCTGCTAACGGGGTGGGCAGTTTTTCGATATTCTTCCGGAGTTGGTTTTTACCGCCAAAACGCCAGGTCGCCAGGATTACGAGGGTACGAGGGTACGAAAATACGATCCTATAGTGAGCATCGCTTCTCGCTGATCGCTTCTCGCCCTGCGGCACAGCCGAGCGGCCGACGGCAAACCTTGGCGTCTCCGCGGCCTGTCGGTTATCAAAAAAGGAGCGGATCGTTGTGGCATTTGCCCTTATATTGGGGCTTCATCCTGCCAGATTGGGCATCAAAAAACGGCTTTTTTCCAACGGAGCAATTTCTGCTTATGGCTACCCGTACTAATACCGCTAAATCTCTGGAATCCTGGATCTGGGATGCCGCCTGCTCGATCCGCGGGGCCAAGGACGCCCCAAAATACAAGGATTTTATCCTGCCGCTGATTTTCACCAAAAGGCTCTGTGATGTCTTCGACGATGAGGTAAATCGCATTGCCAGGGAAATCGGCTCGCGGGAGAAGGCCTTCCAATTGGTGAAGGCCGATCACAAACTGGTGCGCTTTTATCTGCCCCTGCTTCCGGACGATCCCAACGAGGAAGTCTGGTCGCTGATCCGCACCTTATCCTCTCAGATCGGAGAGCAGCTGACCACCTACCTGCGGGCCATCGCCAAAGAAAATCCCCTCCTGCAGGGCATCATCGACCGGGTGGATTTTAACGCCACCACCCACGGGCAGCGCGATCTGGATGACGACCGCCTCTCTAACCTGATTGAGGCCATCAGCACCAAACGCCTGGGACTGGCGGACGTGGAGCCGGACATTATCGGGAAAAGCTACGAATACCTGATCCGCAAGTTCGCCGAGGGGGGCGGTCAGAGTGCCGGGGAGTTTTACACCCCCGGAGAGGTGGGTGAGATTATGGCGCGGGTGATGGACCCCCAGCCGGGCATGGAGATATACGATCCCACCTGCGGCTCGGGCAGTTTGCTGATCAAGTGCGAGCTGGCCATGGAGGCCCGCAAGAAGGCCGCCGGGGAGGGCAATTTTACCCCGCTGCGCCTGTTCGGGCAGGAATACACCCCGGAAACCTGGGCGATGGCCAATATGAACATGATTATCCACGACATGGAGGGGGAAATTGAAATCGGGGACACCTTCAAGAACCCCAAATTCCGGGTGGGGGGCGCCCTGCACACCTTCGACCGGGTGGTGGCCAACCCCATGTGGAATCAGGATTGGTTTAGCGAAGCCGACTACCACAACGACGAGCTGGAGCGTTTTCCGTCCGGAGCGGGGTTTCCCGGGAAATCCTCGGCGGACTGGGGCTGGGTGCAGCACATCTACGCCAGCATGAACGCGCAGGGGCGGGCGGCGGTGGTGCTGGACACCGGGGCGGTTTCCCGCGGTTCCGGAAACGCCAACACCAACAAAGAAAAGACGGTGCGCCAGTGGTTTGTGGAGCAGGACGCGGTGGAGAGCGTGCTTTATCTGCCCGAGAACCTCTTTTACAACACCACCGCCCCGGGGATCGTGCTCTTTCTCAACAAGGCCAAGAGTGCCGAACGGCGCGGCAAGGTTTTCCTGGTGAACGCCGCCAAAATCTTTGAAAAGGGCGATCCCAAGAACTTCATCCCGGAAGGGGGGATCGGGCGTATTGTGGAAACCCTCACCGAATGGCGGGAAGAAGAAAAGCTCAGCCGCATCGTAGAAGTGGCCGAGTTAGCCAAAAACGACTACAACCTCTCTCCCAGCCGCTACATCCATACCGGGGAGGCGGAGAGCTACCGGCCGCTCAAAGAAATCGTGGCCGAGCTGGACGCGGTGGAAAAGGAAGCCAAAGCAGCCGATGCCGCTCTGCGGGAAATTCTGGGGAAGATTGGGTTATGATGGAGAATACCAGTTTAGGAGAATTGGCTGAATTGATAATGGGCCAATCTCCCCCCTCGACAAGTTATAATTCAGAAAAACTAGGGTTGCCGTTTTATCAGGGGAAGTCAGATTTTGGACCAATAAATCCAACTCCAAGCAAATATTGTTCTGACCCCAGAAAAATTGCTGAAGCTGGTGATATTTTGATTTCTGTTCGTGCTCCAGTGGGAACAACAAACATTTGTCTCGAGAAGTCCTGCATAGGTCGTGGAATTGCAGCAATCCGCCCCAAAAGTATTGATAGAGACTTCCTCTTTTATTACTTGAGGAAGTTAGAACCTTACATTGAAGGCCTTGGTAGCGGAGCAATCTTCAAAGCAATAAACAAATCTCAATTGTTTGATCTACCAATAAATGAAATGGGCTTCCCCCTCCCCGAGCAAAAAAAGATCGCCCATGTGCTCAACACCGTGCAGGAGGCCATTGCCGCCCAGGAGCGTATTATCGCCACCACCACCGAACTGAAAAAAGCGCTGATGCACAAGCTTTTTACCGAAGGACTGCACGGGGAACCGCAAAAGGAAACCGAGATTGGTCCGGTGCCGGAGAGTTGGGAGGTGGTGGCGTTGGGGGATGTGGCTAAAATTGGGAATGGCTCAACACCCAAGAGGGGGAACAAAGAGTTCTGGGAGAATGGAAATTTTCCATGGTTAAACAGTACTAAAATCCATGACAAGTTTATTCTTGAAGCCGAACAATTTGTAACAAAAAATGCTGTCGAAAAATGTCACCTTCCAATTGTCAAAGCTGATAGCCTTTTAGTGGCAATAACTGGTCAGGGTAAAACTCTTGGCAACGTGGCATTAACACGAATTGAAACCTGTATTAATCAGCATTTAGCCTATGTAGAATTTAAAGGCCAGTCCGTCTGTCCTGAATTTGTTTTTTGGTATATGCAAACCCAATATGATCTTTTGCGGCGAATTGCTGAAGCAGGCGGTAGCACGAAGGGAGCGCTGACCTGCGGATATCTTAAAACCCACCCAATCCCCGTTCCATCAATAGATGAACAGAATGGAATTACAGCAGCATTTTCGGCGATAGATTGGAAGATTAGAATTGTTTCGGAGAAGCAAAAACATCTCCAAAACCTTTTCCGCACCCTTCTTCATGAGTTGATGACGGGGAAGGTGCGGGTGGCGGAGTTAGAAATCTGAAGGAGGTAATGAAATGAGTGGCGTTCAGATTCTTAAAACAAGGGACGATAGAATTCCCTTTCAATTCACAACAACTGACAATGAGTATCAATTTAAGATTGTTGGAGAAAAGGGTTCTGGGTGGTTAGACGGAGAATCGGAATTTAGTTTTGATAAGCTAAGACCAAGAATAGAACCTTGGCTGACTTCACTTTTTCAATCTGAGCATTTTGCTTTATTAGCAGGCTCAGGGCTTTCGCATGCAATTCATGACATGGCCACCGGAAAGCCCTTACCCGGAATGGCAACGGTATCATTTTCAGTCTTTAATGATGAAATTAATGCAAAAGCCAAAGAATCTGCCCAAAAATATGGACGATCAGAGGGCAACATTGAAGACCAAATTCGTATTGCCATTGAATTACTTGATGGTCTAAATATCCTTGGCGCGAGGGATGGTAAGTATGCTGATTCAGCAAATAAACTTGAATCAGAGCTTAAAAACATAATGAGAAACTTTGCGGATTCAATCCTCCTTGGAGAGCAAGGAATTATTAATGCAAAGGAAGAGAAGAGGCAGGAAGCTTTTAATTATCTTGTTAGTTTCTTAATGAGCTTCGCTAGCAGAACCGGGACCAGAGACCGGCTGCAAATTTTTACAACTAACTACGATCGATTTATTGAGGCGGGCGCTGATGCTGCAGGGCTCAGTCTTATTGACCGATTTATTGGTTCGCTAAACCCACTTTTTAGGTCTTCTCGTTTAGATATCGATATACACTATAACCCACCGGGGATTCGCGGCGAGCCGAGGTATCTTGAAGGAGTTGCAAAATTCACCAAGCTCCATGGATCTTTGGATTGGCTGAACTCTTGGGGGCAAATTCGAAAAATGGGAATTCCATTCGGAGCCAAAGAAGTTCACCCCTATTTGGATGTTCCAGGAACCAACGGCGAAGAAGCTTTAGGTCTAATGATTTACCCCAATGATGCTAAAGATAGAGAAACTTCCTTGTTCCCGTATATTGAACTCTTTAGAGACTTTGCAGCTTCAATTTGCCGTCCAAATAATGTGTTAATTACCTATGGCTATAGTTTCGGAGACGAACATATTAACAGAATAATTGAGGATATGTTAATAATCCCCTCTACCCATTTGGTTATAATTTCTCATGGGGATCCATTAAAGAGAATTCTAAATACTTATGAAAGACTTGGTCGTCATTCGCAAATAACACTACTGATTGGAAATATTTTGGGGGATCTAACAACTTTAGTAGACCATTTCCTTCCTAAACCGGCTATTGATCGCACAACGTTTAAAATGGCTGAGCTCTTAAAAGCCAGATATGGTTCTTCTGAATCACCGGTCAAACCTGAAGAGCAGAAATCAAGCAACGGAGATAACAATGAGTAATACTCCGTTTGAATACGCAGGTAGTTTGAGAATTGGAACCGTCGATTTTGTTTCACCTGATGAAGTAAAAGTGGTTTTGGATATTGACGCACCTGACTCAATTGCCCTAAACGCTGGGGGGGCAAGACCATTTCCCAGAGTGAACAGCTACGTTTTAATCCCTGTTGATGAAGGATTCATTGTCGGGCAAATAGAGTGGTTGACTGTTGAACGCTCCACTTTTCCCAAAAGAAGGGGAATGAAAGATTTTGGCCTAATTGACCTACCATACCCCCTCAGACGAATGAGCCTTAATCCAATTGGGAACTTGCGCAAAAAGGTCAATGAGAAGGAGAAGTATGTTTTTAAACGAGGGGCAAACTCACTTCCTTCAATCGGTACGGGCGTTATGCTTCCAACCATTGAGCAACTTAGAGCAATTGTCGAATCTGGAGAAAGAAGGCGGGTAAAAATTGGCACAAGTCCTATGGCCGGGAATGCAGAAGTATTTGTAGATCCCGACCGGCTTTTTGGACGCCATCTTGCCGTTCTGGGCAACACCGGAAGCGGAAAGTCGTGTTCGGTTGCTGGCTTAATTAGATGGTCCTTGAAAGAAGCCTCAAAAGTTTCAGATAAAAGTCCGAACGCAAGGTTTATTATTCTCGACCCAAATGGAGAGTATTGGAAAGCCTTTAGTGATAAAAAAGGTCCATCCCAGGCCCGGATTTTTAAGGTTGAATCTGGTGGCCAGCAAAGTGGCGAATCCCTAAAAATCCCATTATGGTTTTGGAATAGTGCTGAATGGTGTTCTCTAACCCAGGCAAGCAGCAGAACTCAAAGGCCTACACTAATTCAGGCATTAAGAGCAGTCAGAGATGGGCAAACAGAAGTCATTGAAGCACCAAGTTTAGAAATGCGGCGCTATCTTCGCACCTTGGTTACCACGTTGCGGATGGAAAAAAATTCAGGACGCCCTTGGGGTTCTTTTCCGGGGCCGAAAAATTTTTATGAGAAAATTGAAAAGTGGAGGGAGTCCCTGCATCCAGAGTTGAGTAACTTTGAAAATCAAGAAGGTGAAGCTTTAACATTCTTTGTTGAAAACCTTGAACGTCTTTGTGCCCCGAGACGGGTTCGTTTTCCAACCTTTGATTTTACTCGCCAAGAAATTGAGAATCTGTTATCGCAAGCCAATAATGCCTTTTTCGCCTTTGGCGGCCAGGAAACTGAAACTTTTCCAAAAGACGTAGACGCACCTATACCTTTTAGTAGTCAATCTTTTATTAGGAGCGTTGAGGCAACAGCCGAAATGTTAAATGTATCTGAATATGCTGAAACATTACTAATTCGAATAAAAAGTATGCTTTCAAATTCGAGGATGAAGCGAATTATTGATGATTCTGAAGAATCCTCCCTGGAAGAATGGCTTAGCAGCTACATTGGCGGTTCTGACAATGATGATTGTAAAGTTACAATTATAGATCTTTCACTGGTCCCTACTGAAATTATTCATACACTCATTGCCGTCGTAGCCAGAATAATTTTCGAATCCTTACAACGTTACAGAAGATCCTATGGCCTGGCCCTTCCCACTGTTTTGGTTATGGAAGAAGCCCATACCTTTGTGAAACGGTATGCCGAAGGGCAAGAAGATCAGGACCCTGCGGCTACTTGCTGCAAAGTCTTTGAGAGAATTGCACGGGAAGGTCGTAAGTTTGGCCTGGGATTGGTATTGTCCTCTCAACGGCCGTCGGAATTATCTCCTACTGTTTTATCTCAATGTAATTCTTTCCTTTTGCATCGAATTAGTAATGACCGTGACCAGACTCTTGTTCAGAAGCTTGTCCCGGACAATTTAAAAGGTCTTCTGAGAGAGCTACCCTCACTTCCCTCCCAGAATGCCATTTTGCTTGGATGGGCTTCGGAACTGCCAATTCTTTTGCGAATGAATGACCTCCCATATGAGAATCAACCTCAATCGTCCGATCCAGATTTTTGGGATGTGTGGACCCGAAGAAACCAACAGGATGAAGAAGTCATTAGAGAAGCAAATTGGAAAGAAATTGCTGATGAGTGGCAGGGGATTGTGAATGAAGACCAGGAGAATCAAGAGGATCAAGAGGATCAGGAAGATCAGGAGAATCATTTAGATGAAAATATGCCATTTTAGCAACGGGGCCTTTTGAAGAATATGGGTCTTCTAATAATTTTAAGTGGCTTGGTTTTTCCTTGAAATTGCCAATTGAGATAATTGACCTTATCATAAGGTGTCCCCATTAATGATACCCTCCGAACACAAAACCGTGCAGGCGCGCATCCTGGCCTATGCCGAAGCCATCGGCTGGGCGGTGGTCTCCCGCGAGCAGGCCGAAAAATGGCGCGGCTTTAACCTCGATCTGCCCCCTGCAGAACGCCCCCGCCAGGCCAGCCTGTTTTTCGAGGAGCTGCTGGCCCTCAAGGTAAGGGAATTTAATCCCCAATACCCCGACGCCCCGGGAGCCCTGCCGGGACGCTGGCGCCACCTGCACCCGGATATCTACGGCAACCGCGATTTTGTGGACTACCTGCGCAATCAGGGTAAGTTTTTCGATAAAATGGAAAATCGGGAGCGCGACCTGATCCTGATCGATTACGCGCATCCGGAAAAGAATGTCTATCAGGTCACCGAAGAGTTCGCCTTCCATAACGGTCACTACGGGGTCCGCGAGGACGTGGTTTTTCTGATCAACGGGATTCCGGTGCTGGTGATCGAGTGCAAAAACGCCAGCAAAGAGGAAGGGGTGGAGCTGGGAATCGATCAGATTCGCCGCTACCACCGGGAAACCCCGGAGCTTTTGGTGCCCCAGCAGCTCTTTACCGCCACCGACGCCATTGGCTTCGATTACGGGGTTACCTGGAACACCGTGCGCCGCAACATCTTTACCTGGCACGGGGAGAGCGCCGGCAATCTGGAAGGGAAGGTCAAAAGCTTCTGCGAGATTCCCCGGGTTCTGAACGTCGTGAAAGACTACATCCTCTTCGCCGAAAAGGAGGAGGAGCTGCATAAATACATCCTGCGCCAGCATCAGACCGGGGCGGTGGAGCAGGTGGTGCAGCGGGCCCTCAACCCCAGGCGTTCCCGGGGACTGGTGTGGCACACCCAGGGCAGCGGCAAAACCTTCACCATGATCAAAGCGGCCGAGCTGCTCTTCAAGGCCCCCGAGGCAGAAAAACCCACCATCCTGCTGATGATCGACCGCAACGAGTTGGAAGACCAGATGCGCAAGAACCTGGCCGCCCTGGGGCTGCACAATGTGGAGCACGCCACCAGCATGGCCCGCCTCAAGCGCCTGCTGCGGGAGGACTACCGCGGAATAATTGTTACCATGATCCACAAATTCCGGGACATGCCCCCTAATCTGAATACCCGCGGCAACATCTACGTGCTGATCGACGAGGCGCACCGCACCACCGGCGGGGATCTGGGCAATTTCCTGATGGCCGGACTGCCCAATGCCACTTACATCGGGTTCACCGGAACCCCCATCGACCGCACCGCTTACGGTCAGGGCACCTTCAAGACCTTCGGCTGCGAGGACGATCAGGGGTACCTGCACAAATATTCCATTGCGGACAGCATCCGCGACAAAACCACCCTGCCGCTCTTCTACAACCTGGCCCCCAACGACATGCTGGTACCGCATGATATTCTCGATAAAGAATTTCTGACCCTGGCCGCCGCAGAGGGGGTAGCGGACATCGAGGAACTGAACAAGATCCT
>JAGRBF010000464.1 GCA_020434205.1 Calditrichota bacterium
CTGCAAAAATGACGACCCCCGGCGGGAACGATTGGCCATTTTGGCGGGGCTTGGAAAATAAAGGTCTTTCCGGCGCGGCAGGGCTGATCGACTCCTGGACGCCCGGCGGGCAAAACATGATCTGGCGCCAGGACTTTATCGGAAGATCCACCCCCGTGGTATTTAACGGAAGGGTTTTCGTGATCGGCCGGACCGGCGCCCAGCAGTCCATGCAGGAAGTGGTGGCCTGCTTCGACGCCCAATCCGGTAAGGCCCTGTGGCGCTATGCCTATAATTTGCGAAATACCACCATTCCCTTTAACCGGGTCGGCTGGGCCAGCGTCACCGTGGATCCGGAAAGCGGCAACGTGTATGCCATCGGCACCGGCGGCATGTTTCACTGCTTTGACCGGGATGGCAAAATTCTGTGGAAATACAATATGGTGGAGGATTTCGGCGCGCGGACCGGCTATGGCGGTCGCACCACCACCCCGGTAATCGACCAGGAGCGTGTGATAATCGGTTTCGTAAGCTCGGGATGGGGGGCCGAAAAACCGATGACCCACCGCCACTTTGCCTTCGACAAACGCACAGGGGAACACATCTTCACCGCCACCCCCGGGCGTGGCTTCAACGCCCCCAATATTTACACCATGCCCGATATCGCGGTTATCGACGGGCAACGCCTGATGATTTCCGGAAACGCCAACGGCAATATTTATGCGATGAAGGCCAAGACCGGGGAACCGGTCTGGAATTTCCACCTCAGTAAACGGGGCATCAACGTGTCCGTTTTGGTGGATGGCGATCGGGTTTACGCCGCTCATAGCGAGGAAAATATCGACGAGGCCACCATGGGCCGGATCGTCTGTTTCCGCGGGACCGGTAGCGGGGACATTACCAAAACCAACGAGGTCTGGCGCTATCCCGCAACAGTGGGATCGACCACGCCTATGCTGTATGAAGGGCGGATTTATTTTATCGACAATGCTGCCAACCTGATTTGCCTGGATGCCCTCAGCGGCGAGAAAAAATGGACCTATTCCCTCGGGACGGTCGGCAAAGGTTCCCCGGTTATGGCCGATGGCAAGATTTACGTGACCGAAACCAACGGCCGTTTTCATATCCTCCAGCCCATGGATACCACCTGCATCAGTTTGGATATGGACGAGGTTAAAATGCCGGATGGCCGCCATGCGGAGATCTACGGTTCCCCGGCTATTGCTTACGGCAGGATTTATTTTGCCTCCGAGGAAGGCGTTTATTGTCTGGGGGATCCTGCCCGTTCCTTTAGCGTTGTTCCTGCGACCCTGAGCCGGCCGGCGGAAATGCCTGCCGGGGCGGTTCCCGCCTACCTTCAGGTTCGCCCGGGAGAGACCGTAGCCCGAAGTGGTGACCAGGTCGCTTTTAAAGCGTTGGCTTATGATGAAAAAGGCCGTTTGATCGGAGAGGTTAAACCGCAATGGTCGCTAAAAGGACTGGCCGGGCAAATTGATGCCGAAGGACGTCTGACCCTTTCCGCGGCGGATAAAAGCAGCGCGGGAATGGTGACGGCCACCGTCGGAGAGCTGAGCGGCGCCGCCCGCCTGCGGATTTTTCCCCAATTGCCCTGGAATGTCGATTTCTCCGGGTTTAACGACGGCGAAAATCCGGCAGCCTGGATCGGGATCGGCAGCGCCAGGAGCCCCGGTGGCAAGTATATTGTTAAAACGCTGGAGGATGGCGAAAAAGTGCTGTCCAAACCGCCGGCGGAGCGCGGAATCCAGCGCCACTTTGCCTTTATCGGTCCCTCCGATATGAAGGATTATGCCATTGAGGCGGATGTTATGGGAACCCAGGACAAACGCCGTAAACCGGATATTGGCATCATTGCCTCCGGATATACCCTGGACATGATGGGTAAAACCCAGAAACTGGAACTGCGCTCCTGGGTTGCCGAATACCGGGTAAAGGAAACCATTGATTTTGCCTGGGAAATGAACACCTGGTATACCATGAAACTGGACGTCCAACTGGAAAACGGCCAGGCCCTGGTGCGCGGGAAAGTCTGGCCGCGGGGTTCCGCGGAACCCGCCGAATGGACCATCTCGGTAACCGATCAGTACCCGGTTCAGGAAGGCGCGCCGGGTTTGGTCGGCGTATCTTATGCGGAACTCTTTTACGACAACATTAAAGTGATGCCCCGCTAAGCGGCAAAGCATCGGAATCCGGCACTTTTAGGAGAGCTAATATGAATCGATTTTTGTTTGGGTGCTGTGTTTTATTGATAACCGGGAGTCTGATCGGCGATAACAGCTCCCCGTTGAGCGCCATGTACGGATTTTCCAACTCGCGGAACATGGTTTCTCCGGCGAAGAACATCCCCACCGCGTGGGACCCGGAGAGCAACGCCAATATTCAGTGGGTTGCCGAACTGGGATCTCAGACGTATACCAATCCCATTGTTGCCGGGGGCCGGGTATTCGTGGGGACCAACAACGAAGGGTTGCGCAACCCCAAATTGGGCGGGGATCGCGGCAATATTATGGCCTTTGATCAGAAAACCGGGGCTTTCCTGTGGCAGGCTGCGCACGAGAAACTCCCCTCGGGCCTGGTTAACGACTGGCCTTTGCAGGGAATCTGTTCCACCCCGGCGGTAGATGGCGATCGCCTGTATTACGTTTCCAATCGCTGCGAAGTGGTTTGTGTGGATGTGGAAGGCTTCCGCGACGGCGAGAACGACGGCCCCATCCAGGATGAAGCGGAAACCAGTGAGATCGACGCGGACTTTATCTGGAAACTGGACATGATCGACGAACTGGACGTTTTCCCCCATAATCTGGCGGCCGGCTGCCCCCTTATCGTGGGGGACCTGCTTTTTACGGTAACCGGCAACGGGGTGGATGAAAGCCACATTATCCTGCCCTCTCCGGACGCCCCCAGCTTTCTGGCGATCAACAAAAACACCGGGGAACTGGTTTGGGAAGACAATTCCCCCGGGGAAAATATCCTGCACGGTACCTGGTCCAATCCCGCCTTCGGGGTCGCCGGGGGCCGGGAACAGGTGGTTTTTCCGGGCGGGGACGGCTGGTTGTACAGCTTTGTTCCGGAAACCGGCGAGCTGATCTGGAAGTTTGATCTAAATCCCAAAGAATCGGTTTGGGAATTGGGTGGTTCCGGAACCCGCAATAATATCATTTCTACCCCGGTATTTCACGATGGGGTGGTCTACTGTGGGGTGGGGCAGGATCCCGAGCACGGAGAGGCCCCCGGAAACCTCTACGCCATCGACGCCTCCAAAACCGGGGATATCACGGAAAGCGGCCGGCTGTGGCATATCGGCGGCGAATCCTTCAACAGAACCATGTCTACCGCGGCAGTTACCGGCGATCTGATGTTCATTTCCGACCTGAGCGGTTTTCTATACTGCCTGAATGCTAAAACCGGCGAAAAATACTGGACCTACGACACCTTTGCCGCAATCTGGGGCTCCCCGGTGGTAGCGGACGGCAAGGTGATGATCGGCGACGAGGACGGCGATGTTGCGGTTTTGGAAGTCGGCAAGGAAATGAAGGTTCTCTCCGAGATCAATATGGGCAGCGCCGTTTATTCTACCCCGGTTCCCCTGGACGGCAAGGTTTTCATTACCAGCCGCACCAAACTGTATTCTATCGGGGCCGAGTAAATGGAGATTTTCGATCCCAAACTGACCCCCAAAATGAAGGCGGCCCGCGAAAAGCTGGATGCCCACGTCCGCGAAATGGTGGCCTGGCATTTTGACCCGCAAACCGGCTGCCCTTTCTGGCTGGAGTATGCCGAAAATCTGGATTTTGACCCCCGCCGTGAAATCGGCGGGTATGACGATCTGAAAATCCTGGGTCCCTTTCAGGATGAATGGCTGCGCGGCGGACCGGTGCGGCGCTGGGTTCCCAAAGGCCTGGCCGGAAAACCCGTATATATTTTTGAGACGGGCGGTTCCACCGGTATTCCCAAATCCCGCATCAACATTGAGGATTTTCAGACCGATTACGAATTGTTCAGCGAAACCCTGTCCGATGAGACTTTCCCCAAAGGTTCGGATTGGCTGATGCTGGGGCCATCCGGCCCGCGCCGCCTGCGTCTGGCGGTGGAACACCTGGCCCAGCACCGCGGGGGAATTACCTTTATGGTGGACCTCGATCCCCGTTGGGTGAACAAACTCATCAAACGCGGCGAACATCAGGAGCTCCAGGCTTATAAGGATCACGTCATCGATCAGGCCCTCAAAATTCTGCGGGCTCACGATTCCATCCGCTGCATTTTCACCACCCCCAAACTGCTGGAAGCCCTGTGCGAAAAAATATCCCTGCCCAAATACGGGATTACCGGGATTTTTTGCGGGGGAACGGAAATGAACGCCCAGTTTCATCGTTTTGCGCGGGAAGAATTGGTCCCGGG
>JAGRBF010000465.1 GCA_020434205.1 Calditrichota bacterium
GCGCCGAAGTAGGGACAGGTCGCGATCTGTCCCTACGGCCTGCCTAATTTACTTTTTTCAAGGCCTCAATATCCGCGGAGACGATCTGCTGCAGGTGGGCGCTGATCTGCTCCACCGGCCAATCCCACCAGGTGATCTGCTCCAACTCCGCAATAACCGTTTCCGGGAAACGGGTTTTGATCGTCCGAGCGGGATTCCCACCGACGATGGTGTACGGTGGCACGTCCTTAACCACCACCGATCGGGAGGAGATAATGGCCCCGTTCCCGATTTTTACCCCGGGCATGATCAGGGCCTCATAACCGATCCAGACGTCGTTTCCCACCACGGTATCGCCTTTGTAGGGATACTCCCCCGGAGCCGGCCGGACCTTCTCCCAACCGTTCCCGAAAATTTCGAAGGGGTAAGTGGAAAAGCCGGACATCTTGTGGTTGGCACCGTTCATGATAAACTTTACCCCGCGGGCCAGTGCGCAAAATTTTCCGATAATCAGTTTGTCTCCCACAAACGGAAAATGATAGAGCACGTTGCGCTCGAAATTCTCCGAATCCTCGGGATCGTCGTAATAGGTGTAATCGCCAATCTCGATGTTGGGATTACCAACCGTATTTTTGATGTAACAAACCTGCGGGAATCCCGCCAGGGGGTGTTTGTTGGTGGGGTCGGGACCGTGCATTACAAATGTTGACCTTCTGTTTCTCCACCCAGCTTTTCCGCCAGATACCCTTCGATGGCGGTGATGTATCCCAGAACCTCGTCGTGGTTTTCCGGAGGGTTCTTTTGCAGGGCATTCCGGGCGTTTTCCAGGTGATGGGGAACCCCCTTGGCGGTGCCGGAAATGATCATGATCCAGGCGCAAATCACCGAAAGCATGGCTCGCCCGGCGGTCAGCAGTTGCGGCAGGCTGGCTATCCAGTGCTCGACGGTAAACATGCGGCCCCGCTGCAGATAGCCCATGGCATAGGCTTCCACCAGATCCGCGGCCCCCTGCAGATCCTCGGCGGCCAACAGGTGGCGGAAGGCCTGTTCGACAAACCCCTCCCCGCGATACCACTGCGCCGCCAGTAAATTGAGTTTTTCCTCGGCGCGAGCCATGGTATCCCGAAGCCTCAGGCGAAATTCCTGCCGGATAAAGGGATGCATGCGATACCAGGTTCCCGGGCCGGTGGTGCGTTCCACTAAGGTGCCGGCCTCCGCCCATTGCGCCAGCCATTCTCCGGCCTCGTCGTAGCCGCTAACCGCAGCGGCCAGTTCCGGATGCAGTTCCTCCAGAACGCTGGTCAACAACAGAAAACGCTGCTGATCCCCGGAAAAGCGGGGCAGGAGGACGTCCAGGGTTACCTGATAAGTGGCGTCGTCCGCGCCTTCGAATTTTTCGATGAAGGATTTTGCCTCGGGGTTATCCCGGAGGGCCAGACCCGCGTATTTAAGATTGGCGGCGTTGGCTTTGGCGCCGGCGACCAGAGCGGTAATGTCCCCGAAAGCGGCCTGAAGCTTAAAGACATCGTTGTAAAGCGCCTGCCCTTCCTCCATGGTAAAAGCCAGAAAGGGGCCGCGCAATTCCAGCAGCTGATCGGCGGAGCGCAATTCCGCCAGCGGGAGGGTCGGCTCGGTTTCGCTGATGAGCACCAGATGGCACTGGGGGGGCATATTGGCGATAAAAAAGGTGATCAGGTTTTGCACCGGGGTGGTGCGCAACTGCTCGTACTGGTCGATAATGACCGCAAATTGGGAAAGCACCATGCCCAACTGCCCCAGCATGCCTTTGAGAATCTCTTCGATAGGGGGGCGGTTTTCGCTGCGCAGTTGCTCAAAAACGTCCTGCCCCACCTGGGGATGCAGGGTCTGCAAAGCGGCGATAAACAGTTCCAGAAAAATGGCCGGGTCATTATCGGTCTGGGCAGCGGTAAACCAGGCCGATTTGTGGGGGCTGTAATGGTCCCAGTGGCGCACCGCGGTGGTTTTGCCGGTGCCGTTTTTGGCGACCAGAATGGTCAGGCGCTTCTCGGTAATCTGGTTGAGCTCCTGGCCGATGCGCATGCGCACCAGGTCGTTTTTGGCAATGGCCGGCGGTGCGATGCGGCTTTGTTGGTATTCCTGATAAAGGGTCATGAAATGTCCGGTCCTCCACAAGCTGTTGTCGATGCTTTTTTCCGGCCATAAATATAGGTCGTGAAGGGGCCGGGTGCAACGCGGCGAAAAGATTGCCTTTGAAATCCTGAGCGCGACGTTTAACTTCGGGCCCAGGATTTTACCCATGAAAATCGCCCTCTTACATACCCGCCTGCTGCGCAAAGGCGGACTGGAAACCCGATTATTCTCCTACCTGGAATACCTGCATGCCGCCGGACATTCGGTAACGGTGGTGGTGGGCAAGGTGGGTAAGGATGCCCGGGTTCCCGATGGTGTTCGGGTGGTCCGCCTGCCGATGTGGTGGGTGCCGTCTACCTGGCTGCATCCGGTTTTCGACTATTTTCTGGGGCGGGTGGTGGCCCGGGGGAATTTTGATTTTGTCCTTTCGCTGACCAAATCCACCCATCAGGACGCTATCCTGGCGGCAGGGAATCACCCCGGATTTTTGCGCAGCCGGCCGGACAGACGGGTGCGGCGCAAGGACCGCATCATGATCGAAATGGAACGCCGGGGCTTCAACCATACCCCCCATGTGCTGGCCTGCTCCCAGATGATGAAAGATGAGCTGGTCGAATTTTTCGGAACGCCCGCCGAGAATATCGAAGTCCTTTTGCCCCCCACCGATACCCGCCGTTTTAATCCGGGCTTAAAATCCCGTCGCGAAGAGTTCCGCAAAAAATTCGGGTTGGACCCTGACAAAAAGAGCTTTGCTTTTGTTTCGGTGAGCCACAAGCGCAAGGGATTGCCTCTGCTGCTTGAGGTTTTCCGGAAGCTGACCCATCAGCCGGTGGAACTGGTGATCGCCGGCAGTCCGCCCGAAAAAAAGCTGCCCCCCAACGTCAAATATCTGGGGTTTGTGCGCGAGGTGGAGGAGCTGTATGCCGCGGCGGATGTGACGGTCCATCCCGCCGGCTACGAACCCTACGGGCAGATTATTTCCGAGTCTATCCTGTGCGGAACCCCGGTGCTGATTTCTCACATGGTGGGTGCGAAGGACGTGGTTTCGGCGCGGGAAGGTCTGGTGGTGCAGGGTTTTGATGTCGCCGAGTGGGCTGCCGCGGTGATGAAAATGGCCACCGGAGAATTTGACATCCCCGCCGATTTTGCGGGGCGCCACGGCCTGCGCCTGGAAGATCACATGGCCCGTATTCTGGCAATTGCTGAGAAAACAAACGTTTAGCCGCATTCATCCCCCCTGCCCACCCTTCAAAAAACTTGTTCCTGCCCTGAAATACCTGGACTTTCCTCTTTCTTCACCTTAATTACTGATGTTAAGCAGTTCTCAATGAAAACCACAAAGTATCCAAAATTGCTAGTGGACCGTCAATCATGCTTGGTCTGGTTGGGACCACTTAACCGTCACCCCGGTCCCGGCCTAAAACATACCGGGATGACTGGGCCG
>JAGRBF010000466.1:0-5337 GCA_020434205.1 Calditrichota bacterium
GGCCGCGAGTACCACGGTGGTGCGGAAGGGTTGAAATCCCAGATGTTCGATAACCACAGTATGGCGACCAAGAGGCAGCCAGAGGGCGAATAATCCCAGGCTGTCGGAGACCGCTCCCTGCTCCAGCTCCCGAATGCTGATCGAACAATCAGCAACGGGGCGACCCTGCTCGTCCTGGATGCGGCCCGATAACAATCCGCTCTGGCCGTGGGCGAAGTGAATCAGCATAAATAGGATAAAAAAAGGGCGAATGGTCATGTCCTTCCGCAGTAAAGTTCTACCGAAACGATGCTGCCAAATTATACCCATCAAATGGCGAAAATTTCTCTACGAAATAAATCTCCTGCCCGGGCCCTGTTTCCCAAAAGAGGAGCTGCTCCGGAATGGTGAACAGCCGAATGCGGATTGCAATAGCGGCGGATTTGCTCTATCTTTGAGGAATTTGAAAGCCGCCTGTACCTCATTCGGGAGCCCCGTTTCCAAGCATGATTCGCCTTCTTCACACCGCCGACTGGCACCTGGGGCATTCCCTGGGGGAAAAGGACCGCCTTGCCGAACACCAGGCTTTTCTGGACTTCCTGCTGGAACGGATCTCCACCGAAGCCGTAGATGTGCTGATCCATGCCGGAGACGTTTTCCACAGTCCCAATCCCCCCAACGCCGCTCTGGAACAGTATTACAATTTTCTGGTGGCCCTCTCCCAAACCGGATGCCGGGCGGCGGTTTTTGTGGGAGGCAATCACGATTCGGTTTCCACCCTCAATGCCCCGGCCAACCTCCTCTCCGCCCTCAATATCCATGTCGTAGGCGGGGTTCCCGAGGATCCCGCTGCTCAACTGATCCCCATCCGGGATAAAAAAGAGCACCTCGCTCTGGTTATTGCCGCGGTGCCCTTTCTGCGCGACCGGGATCTGCGGCGTTCCCAACCCGGGGAGAATCTCCAGGAGCGGGAGCGGCAAATTCGCGAGGGTATTTCCAATCATTACGGTAACCTGGCCCGGCTGCTGGACGAAAAGTTCGGTCCGGAAATTCCGGCGGTGGCCACCGGGCATCTTTTTGCCGCCGGTGGCAGCGTCGGAGACGGAGAACGCGATATTCACGTGGGGAATCTGGGCAAGGTGGGGCCGGAAAGTTTCAGCGATCGCTTTTGTTATGTGGCGCTCGGCCACCTGCACCGTCCCCAACTGGTGGGTGGTTTTGCTCACATCCGCTACGCCGGATCCCCGGTTCCCCTCACCTTCGAAGAAGCCCTGCGGCCCGGCGGGCTGGTGCTGGCGGATATCAGCGAAAAGGGGGAAATCGGGACCCGGACTCTGGAAATCCCGGTCTTTCGCGCCCTGATCCGGGTTGAGGGGGATGTGGCGACGGTTAAAGAGGCATTAACGGCCGTCCGGGCGCCGGAGGAACAGTTGACACCCTGGGTGGAGGTGACCCTTCGACTAGATGCCTACAACCCGGAAGCGGCGGTGCAGGTTCAGGAAGCTGCCGAAGAGCTTCCCCTGGATTTGTTGCGCATCGTCGCCCGCTATCCATCCGGAACTTCCGGCCTGGAAGCCGATCTGCCCGCGCAGGAGCTGAGCGATCTCGCCCCGCGGGAGGTTTTTCTGGAACGCTGCCAAAGCAGCGGCATTTCCGAGGCGGATCAGACCCATTTGCTGCAAACGTTTGATGAATTGTTAAGCTGGATGGACGAGCAGAAAAGCGTATGAAAATCCTCGCGGTTTCCTTTTACAACCTCAATTCCCTGAAAGGGGAATGGCAGCTTCGCTTTGATGAACCGCCGCTGGCGGAGGCCGGACTGTTTGCCATTACCGGCCCGACCGGGGCGGGCAAAAGCACCATTCTGGACGCCATCACGGTGGGATTGTACGGCCGGGTGCCCCGCCACGGCCTCAATCGCCCCGAGGAAATCATGACCCGCCATACCGGTAACTGCGGGGCGGAAGTCACCTTTTCCGCCCGCGGCAAAAGCTACCGGGCTATCTGGGGATTGCGCCGCGCCGGGGACAAGCCCGATGGGCGCCTGCAGCAGCCGGTGCATCAGCTGGCTGTCCTGCCCGAGGGGGAGATCTTTGATCTCAAAAACCGCGAGGTGCCGGAGAAAATTGCCGAGCTGAGCGGGTTGGATTTCGATCGTTTCCTGCGCTCGGTGATGCTGAGCCAGGGCGATTTCGCCGCCTTCCTGAAGGCCGGGGAAAACGAACGCGGGGAGCTCCTGGAGAAGATCACCGGATTGGAAATCTATTCGGAAATTTCCACCGCCGCCTACGATCGCTTCCAGCAGGAAGAAACGGCCCTGGCGAGCCTGAAAAATCAGCTGGCCGGTCGCTCTCCCCTGCCGGAAGAAGAACGGGGAGCCCTGCGGGAGCGGGAAAACGAGATCGCCGGCAAGCTTCGGGATCTGCAAAAAACCGCTGATAACCTGGCGGAAAAACGCCGTTGGCTCCATACCCTGGACGAATTAAACCAGGACTGCCTCAAAAACCGTCAGTCCCTGGAAACCGTGATCCTTCAGCAGCAGGACCGGCAAAGTTCTTTCGACGCCCTGGCCCGCCATCTGGCCTGGCAACCTTTTATGGAGGAATTGGGTCAGCTGGAGCTTCAGGAGAACAATCTTGCCGCCTTGCATGAAGAGGTGGCAGAGCTGCGGGAGAAGCAGCAGGAAACCGGCCTCTCCCTGGGCCGGGCCGAAGAAGAGAAGGTGCTTGCCGAGCAGCAATTGCAGGTTGTTCAGCAGGCTTTTGCCACGGCCCAACCCCTCGTCGAAAAAGCCCGCGGGCTGGAAATCCAGCTTAAAAATCTGGAAGAGCAGTTGGAACGGGACCAGGCGGAATACCAAAAGCGCCTGGCAAAACAGACGGATTTGCGGGAGAGCCTGCAGGATCTGGAAAACCGGCAATCGGAGCACCTGGCTGAGCGGGAACAGGCTGAGAATTACCTTCGCGAAAATGAGGGGGACGCCCGCCTGGCAGACGGCCTTACCCTGCTCGAAAGTTTGATATCCGACCGGGACAAAAACCGGCGTCGCCTGGCGGAATTGCGGGCGGAAGAAGATAAGACGCTTCGGGAAAAAAACGCCCTGGAAAAGGAGTGGCAGGAAGCGACCCAAAAGCTGGCCGCGGTCCGCAGGGAGTTGGAGGAACTTCTGGCGGGGGAAGACGGGAAAAACGCCCTGCAGGAGGTGGCCGGCCTTAATGAATTGGTACCGGTGTTGCGCAGTCTGCTGGCCCCGGGGGAAAGCAGACTGCGACTCTCTGAAGATCAGGCGCGTCTGGAAAAGGAACTGAAAAATCTGGCCAAAGAGCTTGGCGAAAAAACCCTCCGGCAGCAGGCCCTGGAAAAAGACCTTGCCGCCGCCGCAGAACGTCGCGAGGATCTGGCCCGCCTGGTGGAGCAGGGGCGGCGTCTGGCCGATTTCGAAGCGGAGCGGGCTCGCCTGCGCAAAGGAGAACCTTGCCCCCTGTGCGGGTCCACCGAACATCCTCTGGCCAGACACCAGATGTCCCTGATTGGCAATGATGATGAAGAGCGCCTGGCCTCCGCCACCCGCGAAGCGGAAAGCCTGCAGGCGCAACTAACCGAGGTGGATCGGGACCGTATTGCCCTGCAAACCCGCGCAGAAGCTCAGGAGCTGCGGATTGCCGAAAACCGCACCGCCCTGGCGGAATTGCGCAAAAATTTGTCCGGCCAATTAAAGGCCGCCGGTTTGCCGGGGGAAGCCACCCCGGAGGACATCCGAAGCCGCCTGGAAGAAGCCGAAAAGCGCCGTCAGGCATTGAATGGCATTCTGGATGGAGTGCATCAGCAACGCGAGACCGGCGAAGTTTTGGAAAAAGCGGAAAGTGCTCTGCAAAGTCGTCTGGAGAAAAGCCGGGATCGCCTGACGGACCTGCACCGCCTGATAGAAGGGGTCGCGGAAAATCTGGCGGAAGTTCAGGCTCGCCTGGAAAAAGATTTTCCCGCTTTGCAAATGCCGCCCTCCGATGCCCTTGCAGACAGCGAAGATTGGCTGGAGGGCATCCGGGAAAGAGCACAACGTTACGCCGCCGCCCGCACCGGGGAGAGCGTCCGGGCAGCTCAAATCGAAAAAAATGCAGTGGAAATCACCTTCCGGCAAAGCGCTCTCGCCGAGCTTTCCGCAGAGCTGAACAAGCTTCGGGAAACCAATGCCGCCCGGGAAGAAAAGGCCGGGCAGCTGCTGGGAGAAATCACCACCTTGCTGGACGGGGCTACCCCGGATCAATATCAGGCCAAAATCTCCGCGGATCTGGAGAAGGGGCGCCGGGAAGCGGAAAAAACGCGCGGCGAGCATACCCGCCTTGCCGCCGCCCTTCAGGCCCTGGACGAGCAACTGACGCGACGGGAAAAGGCCCTGGCTGCTTTGGAAAAGACGGTCGCCGGCAAGCGGGGAGAATTGGAGAAGGCTTTGCGGGAAGCGGGCATCGATACCCTGGAGACTCTGCGGGAAGCCCGCCTGCCCGCCGCCGAGGTAAAAACCCTTGGCGAAGCGCAACGAGATCTGCAGGATCGCCGCTCCGCGCTACAGGGGGTGGTGGCCAATCTGGAAGAGCGACTGGCCAGGCACCGCGAGCAGGCCCTTACCGGGCAAAACGAGCAGGAACTGCGGGCGGAGCAGGAGGCCCTGGAAAGGGATAAAGTCGTGCTGGAAAGGGAAATCTCCGAGATTCGTTATCGCCTCCGCCAGGATGAGGACCTGCAAAAAGAGCAGGCCATGCTGGTAGAAAAAATCGCCGCGCAGGAGCGGGAATACCAGCGCTGGGCCGCCCTTTCAGGCCTCATCGGATCCAAAAGCGGTCAGGTCTTCAGCCGCTATGCCCAAAGCCTGACCCTGCAGCGGCTTATTGCCCTTGCCAATATTCACCTTTCCCGACTCAACGATCGCTATCGCCTTCGAAAAATGGCCGACAGCGAAAACGAGGGGCGCAGCCTTAAGCGGGAAATTTTTCTGCAGATTGAAATAATCGATCGTTACCAGGCAGACGCGGTGCGTTCCACCAACAGCCTCTCCGGCGGGGAATCTTTTTTGGTGAGTCTGGCCCTGGCGCTGGGATTATCCGATCTGGCCAGCCGGCGCCACGCTATCGAAACCCTGTTTATTGACGAGGGGTTCGGCACCCTGGACAGCGAAGCGCTCGATGCCGCTCTGAGCGCTCTGGAAAATTTGCAGGCTTCCGGGAAGATGATCGGCATTATTTCCCACGTCCCGGCGCTAAAGGAACGCCTTTCTACCCGCATCCAGGTTCAAAAAAGCGCGAATGGTCATAGCACTTTGAGCATTTCTTGAATAGATTAGGGCGTGTCTACAACAAAAGTTTT
>JAGRBF010000466.1:5413-5850 GCA_020434205.1 Calditrichota bacterium
GGCCAAGGGAAACACAAATAATACTTCGCGCTTTCGTGATTTCGCGGTTGACCAGCCGAAACGGATTTTGTTGGGTAACATCAGGAAACCAAAAAGGACCGTCTTTTGGCGGCAGCGCCCGAAACAGGCAAACGTATGATGATCCGAACTCCAAAAATGTTTTGTGCCGCTTTGCTGGCGGTCGCACTGGTGGCCGGCTGCCAGGACGGCGGCAAGCAGGTTACCCCGGAGCCGGATAAAGCGGCGGTTCCTCAGCGGGCTGCGGACTATTTCCCCTATGTCGATCAGCTGGATCGCGGGGAAATTACCAGCATTGCCCGGGCGGTAGAGGCTTATCAAAGCGCCTTTGCCGATGCCACTCCCGGGGAGCGGGATTCCGGCTATGTGCATTTCCTGAATTTTCAGCTGGAAGTGGAAACCCGCCTGAACAATCTGGT
>JAGRBF010000466.1:5947-8752 GCA_020434205.1 Calditrichota bacterium
TATGCCCTGGTTTTCGATGAAGGGCAGCCCCTGGTCATCAACGATCCGGTTTATCTGCGCCGGCACTTCTACGCCGCAATGTCCCCGGTTATGAAAGCGTATTTTGATCAGTTCGAGCTGGAGCGCAAGCAGCCCTTTGCCGCGGACGGCGCCCTGCTGATGCCCCTGCCGGACATTGCCGCCCGTTTGATTTTCTGGGAAAAGTTTGTCGATGCCCACCCCGGCTTTATCCTGATGGAGGAAGCCAGCCTCACCTACTCTTATTATGTGCTGGTTCTGCTGATCGGCATGGACAATTCCCCGGCCTTCGACTATCAAAACCAGACCCTCAGGAAAAATTTCCGGGATGTCTATCAACTGGTGGTTTCCAAATATCCGGGAAGCAGCAGTGCCGCCATTTTTCAGGAGTATCTCAAGCTGCTTCGCAGCAGCGGTTGGAAACAAACCGAACAGGTGGACGAATTTGTGCGTCAGTTCGCGATCCTTTAATTCCCCCGGTCCATTTCAATAAAAGAGGAAAGAACATGCCCCGACCCTCCAAACTCGACCCTCAGGAAATCGATGCCCGCTTGCAGAACCTGCCCGGCTGGACGACCCAAAACGGATCTCTGCATCGTCATTTCCAGTTCGACACCTTTGTTGAGGCCTTCGGTTTTATGGCGCGGGTGGCTTTACTGGCGGAGAAAATGGACCATCATCCCGATTGGTCCAACGTCTACAACCGGGTGATGATCAATCTGAACACCCATGATGCCGGCGGCATTACCGAACTGGATTTTGAACTGGCCGGTCGCATCAACGCATTGCTCTCGTAAAATCCCCTTCCTGTCTCTTTCTTTTGCTGCTTTTGTTTAAGCCTTTCCTGCAACAATCATTCTTAATCAGGAATGCTTTTTCATTTGTAGTCCTTCTCTCTTAATTCCCGGGTTGAATTCCGGCGGTTAGCATTATTTCTTTGAGCTCAATTCAGACCGTTCGGACAACCAGTTCTGATGTTTTGCGACAACGTCCGGGTTACTTGTCAATTCAACATTTGGGGATTTAGATGAAGCGATTACTTGCCTGCGCCGGGGTGGTTCTGTTGTGTCAGGTTCTTTCCTCTGCGGTTGCCGGGGATACCAATCTGGGAGGGTACGGGGAGTTGCACTTCAACAAACCTTTGGAAAAGGGCAGCGAAGGCCAGCTGGATTTTCACCGGTTTGTGCTTTTTACCAGCCATCAATTTGCCGATTGGGTGTGGATGTATTCCGAGTTGGAAATTGAACATACATACCTCGAGGGAGGGGAATCCACGGGGGAATTGGCTCTGGAGCAGGCCTACATTCAGCTTCAGTACGCCAAAGCTTTCAGTTTGCGCGCCGGAATAATGCTGGTGCCGGTGGGGATTGTCAATCCGCTACACGAACCGCCCGTTTTTAACGGGGTGGAACGCCCCAATGTGGAGCGCACCATAATTCCCTCCACCTGGCGGGAGTCCGGCATAGGGGCGGTCGGTTCTTTTGCCGGTGGCCTTAAATATGAGGGCTATGTTATGGCCGGCCTCGACCCTTTGGGGTTGAGCGGGGCGAACGGCATCCGCGGGGCCCGGCAAAAGGCCTTCGAATCGTCTACGGCAAACTGGGCATTGACGGGACGCCTGGATTACATGCCGTTTCTGGGCGGTAGCGCGGGTATTTCCGGGTTTTATTCCACTCTGGGCGGCAGTATCGACGGACCGGCATCGGACAGTCGTTTTTGGATGTTATCGGCCCATGCCCTCTATTCCCGTGGAAATCTGACCGCCCGTGGTTTGGTAGCCTATAGTGAAATTTCTGACATTGGGGCTCTCAATGATTATCTGAGATTCGAATTGGCGGATCCGGATGTGCAGGTAGGCGAGATTCAATTGGGTATGTACGCAGAAATGGCCTACGATTTTCTGGGGTTGCTTGATCCGGAAAGCGAGCAGCGATTATTTGTTTTTGCCCGTTTGGAACGGTATGATACCCACGCTGCCACCAGTGGTTTCGCGGCCAATCCCGATTATGACCGTCGGGAAACCACCCTGGGGCTAACCTATTTGCCGGTTCCCCAGGTTTGCCTTAAAATGGATGTTCAGCTCTTGAGAACCGGCGGGGATAATAGCCGGGAGCAGTTGAATCTTGGCGTTGGCTATAATTTCTGATACCCGGGAAAACAGATATGACCCCTTTGAAAATGGCCTTGTTCCTGTTTGCTCTGTCGGCGGTGGCAATCGCCTTTTCTTACCAGGGAATGCCGGATGGTGTTCTGGAAGCTTCCTTGGCGTCGGTTTACGGGGAGGAGGTTCGGGTTCTGTGGCAGTCGGTTCCCATCAAACCGGTGCAAAAAGAAACGCTGCGCAAGAGCTTCAAGGGAAAGAAGGAAATTCCGGATTCGATTGTCGTCGGCTGGATTCCCCGGGAAGATCACTATCATTATCTGATTTTGGATGAGGCCCCGGGCAAAATCGAAAAATTTCTGTACGCGGTATATCTGGATCAAACAGGTGTGATTGTCGATGTCGATGTGCTGGTTTATCGGGAAGATTACGGTGGGGAAATTGATTTTCCGGCCTTTCGACGCCAGTTCCGCGGTAAAAAGGAGCCCCGGGAGGTGGTGTTCGGCAGGAGCATTCAAAACATCACCGGGGCGACCATTTCGGTAAGATCGATTACCTATGGGGTGCGCGATATTCTGGTTCTGCATGAAGCAGTTCTGGAAAGCCTCTTGCCGCCCCCGCCCCCAGGGCGTGTTGATAATTAGAAAATTGGGGGAATTTAAGGGAATTTTGGGTTCTCTAAAGGC
>JAGRBF010000466.1:8865-12494 GCA_020434205.1 Calditrichota bacterium
TAGATGATTGTCAACACGCCCTAAAACAGAACTGATAAAATGAGGATTCTTTAATGTCGGATTTACCCCGGATACAATCCCTTGCCCCGCACTTCCGGCACATAATCGGGGCCTTTGTGGTGATGACCTCTGTCGGTGTTTTTACCGGATTTGCCTTTCTGGGCAACACCACTCATCTGGAGCCGCAAGGAATTGTTACCCAATACAAGGGGATGGACGAAGCGCAAATGGAAGTGGCCGGCGAACTGAAATTTGAAAAATCTTTTCGGGATATGCTGCTGACCACTCACAATCATGTGTTGGGATTGTCGCCGGTCTTTTTAGCCATCGGCTTATTGTATCTCCAGTGCGGAAAAGTAACCCGCCTGAGGAGCCTGATCGCCATAGAACCCCTCCTGTCCCTCGGCCTGACCTTCGGGGGATTGTGGGTGGTGCGGTTCTGGTTCGAGCCCTTTGTCTATGTGGTCCTGCTCAGCGGGATCCTGATGTTCGCCTGTTTTTTCTGGATGGCCGCGGTCATTTTGCGCAGTTGCTTCCGGCCTCAACCCAGCCCCGGTTTGTAAACAATCCCGCACTGATTCTGGCCGTTCATTTTAACCACCAGCGGGTCGTCGAAATGCAGGTGCCGGGTGTAGGTTTTTTCGCTGAGGGCGGGCTGTCCGCGCAACCACTCCCAATCGACAAAATTCTGATTGTCCGAGCCGATGGTAAAATAGCCCACCTGGAATGAGGTGATGTTCTGAAAGAAGTGGGAGCCCTGGCTGGGTTGGACCTCAATATCCCGCAAACCGGCTTCCACGATAACCCGGGCGCCGGAAATCTGCTCCCAACGCACCGGAATCCCCAGCCAATTGTCCATCGAACCCCACCGGCCGACCCCGATCAACAGAAAGGGGCGGTTTTCTTTCTGCAAAGCGGCGTTGAAGTAGTGGACCTCGCTGGCCACCTCCAGACTTTTGCTGCGGTCGAAAGTTTCGATGTCCACCACCACCACATCGTGAATGTCCCGGCTGAAGCCGTTTCCCAATACCTGGCTGCTGCGGATGATCAGGTCCCCGTCCTCGGCGTTCAGGTCCAGGGTTTCCATCTCCCGGTTCAGAACCATGGGCCGCATCTGCAGCACTCCGAACTCCCGTATCCCGCTGGGCGCGGGGTCGAGATTGACCGCAAATTCGATTTCCACCGGGGTTCCCATGCCCCGCTGAACCATGTTCATCAACATATCGGTGATCTCAGCCAAAGGAAAAAGGCTGTTTTTGAGGATCGGGGCAAAGGTGACCACCCGCCCGCCCTTGCGGGAAACGCCGTCGTAAATGGCGTGATTTTCATGGCTGTAGGTAGAGGCCATCTGGGACAGGGTGCCATCCTTTTCCGCCACGGTGATGGGATGGGAGGTGGTGAGATCCTCGTAATTGGTAGGGCTGCCCTCGGGCCGGAAAGCCATGTCCAGGGCAAAAAAGGTGCGCTGACTGTTATTGAGGGTGTCGTCGATGGTGGCGAATTGCTGCAACTGCTGCGGGTAACGGGGCACAAATTTGACGGTTTTGCCCCCTTCCACTACCGTTTTGCCCAGACCCAGCGCCACCGAGACCACCCCATCGCGGGATTCCTGCGGGGGCACCGGGTAAAAGTTGTGGGAGCGGGCCACCCCGGAAAAGTGGGGGTAAAAACGCTCGTTGTGCTGGGTGCCGATCATCTTCTGGATAATGACCGCCATTTTTTCTTCTTCCAGGCGAAAATTGGTTACCCGGATGTAGTCCTTGCTGAGCCGGTAAAAGGTAGAGGCATAAACGCTTTTGATGGCGTTGAGCAAATCCTCCAGACGCTGGCGGGAATCGTAATGGTTGTTGGGCAGCATAAAGGTGCTGTAAACCCCGGCAAAGGGATGGTACTGGGAATCTTCCAGGAGGCTGGAGGAGCGCACCGCCAGCGGGGAGCGGGTGAGGTCCAGAAACTCCATCATCTGGTAGACCACCTCGTGGGGAAAACGTTTGGCCTCGATAAAACGCTGGGTAATCTCCTCGTCGGAACAGTCGGAGAAGGCGATTTCCCGCAGGTTGTTTTCCTCAATGAAATAGTCGAAGACGTCCGTACCCAGAACCACTCCCGGGGGCACCACAATCCGAACCTTATTGAAACGGTTGCGGATGCCTTCGGTATGGATCAGCAGATTGATAAAGCTGATGCCGCGGGCTTTTCCCCCCAGGGAGCCCCCGCCGACCCGGGCAAAAGAATGGTCCGGGTCGAAGGTGTCTTTCTTGAAATCGGTGATCACCCCCCGCTGTCGGGAACGGCGGTATTCCGCCAGGGAGTCCACCAGGGTATCCCGTAGTTCTTCCACGCTGTTGAAGTCGCTGGCTTTGGTTTCCTTGAAGCGCTGAGCCAGGCCGAACTCGGTGCGGGCCTTCAGCCAATGGGAAAAATGGTTGCGATCCGCATGGAAGAGAATGCTTTCCACGGGAATATCGCGGATGGTCTTTTCCAGAGAAAACAAATCGGTGGCCCGTCCCACCTCGGCGCCGTCCTCCATCCGGAACACAAAATCCCCGAAGCTGAAGTTCTCCTTCATGAAGCGGCTGAGATCGTTGAGCAGGGTCGGAGAATCCTTGAGAATAAAGGAAGCCCCGATTTCGTAGGCGCGCGACTGATTCTCCTGGCGTTTGCTCTGCAGCAGCACCGGCATATCCGGATCGTAGTATTTAACCTGCTGGGCGAATTTGATGCCGGCTTCCCGGTCCTTGACCCCGCTTTTCATAAAATCCACGTCCGAGATGATCCCCAGCAGGAAGTCCCGGTAGCGCTCGTAGTAATACCAGGCGTCCTCGTAATTTTTGCAAAGCAGGATTTTGGGGCGGGCCCGCATGCGCAGGTAGCGGTCGGCGAAGTTGATGCCCTCGGAAATGAGGCGCACCGACTGTTTGAACAATTCGGTGTAAATGAGCGGCAAAAAGGAGGAGTAATAGCGAACGCTGTCCTCCACCAGCAGGATACACTGCACCCCCACTGCCCGGGTATCGTGGTCGATGTTGAGGTGGTCTTCCAGGTGTTTGATAATCCCGATAATGATGCGGTAATCCCCCTGCCACACAAAAACCTGATCGAAAAGCACCACGTCCCCGCTTTGCATGTACTGGACCAGATCGCGGTTGTCGTAACCCAGTAAAACGATGGGAATATTGAGATCGGTGTCCCGCACTTCCCGGGCGAAATCGGTAGGCGACATGTCGTCGATATGCGGGGTGGTGATGATCAGGTCGAAGCGTCGTTCGCTTTCGGCCAGCTCCAGGGCCTCGCGGCCCGTGGAAACCCGGGTAAGCTCCGGGGCGTGGCTGAGGTTGAGGCCTTTGTATTCGTCGCGGATCAGCTCGTAGAGGCGGCCGTCTTCTTCAAACAAATACAGGTCGTAAAGACTGGAAACCAGCAGCACGTCCCGGATGCGGATGCGCATCAGCTTGTGGAAGGCCTGATAACCGGGACCGGGATCTTTCTTGGGGGTAAGAATCTGATGCAAGGTCTGTTCCTCTTGAAGAATGAAGACCACGAAAACGCGAAGTGCACAAAGTTGGCAAAACCTGGGGCGTCAACTAGGGACTGTCCTGTTCGTCATCCCGGCAATCTTTAGGCCGGGA
>JAGRBF010000467.1 GCA_020434205.1 Calditrichota bacterium
CCCGACGTTAGGGCGTGTTGATAATCATCTAAGTTGTCAACACGCCCTGGCTTTACAAACCAATTTGCATTCCCGCCCCGATTTCCCAACCGCTCAGGTTTGCGGTTCCCTGGGCATAGGTGGTGCCGTCTGCGGGGGTGGAAAAGGTGGCAAAGCGGAAGGCGCCGCGAACCGGGATGCTGAAGCGTTCGTTCAGCTTAAACAATGGCTGTAGCCCCAATCCGTATAACATGCCCCCGGGAAAGTCCACCCCTTCCTGAAAGAAGCGGCTTTCCAGGAGAAATTGCATGCTCAGGGTCGGCGAAAAGCGGCGCCGGTATTCTCCGCTTAATTCAAATTGATTGGGGGTGCTTTTTTTCCCCTCTTCTCTTTCCAGATCCCCCAGGACCAGATTTCCCTTGGCTTTGCTGCGGAAGGAAGCCCCCACCGCCAGCTCATCAAATCCCAAATACTGACGAAATTCCCCGGAGATCTGGATCTTCTTCCCGGACTGATAAATTTCGTTGCCCCGGAATTCATCCCGCCCGTAGAAGGTCAGCAGAATATCGGTGGAGATCGAACTAACCGGATTCAGGACAAAATCCAGGCCTCCCGTTAGTGAAAATTCGTTGCCGGGATTGTATTCGCTCTCAATATCCTTTATCAGGTCAAAAGCGCCTTTCAGGTCGAATCCGGCGCCCAACCCGCCAACCACCGCCGGGGAAAAGGCATGGACCCAACCGGCGCTGGCGGTAAAGTTAAAGCCCTGTCCGAATACGGGAACGTCAAAGCCCAGCAGATCATTGCTCATCTGCACCACGGTGCGGAATTCCGGTACCTTGAGGGTGGAATTGCCGACCGGAAGACTCATCCCGACCCCCAGGAGGGTTTCCATATCATTCAAATAGTAATTCCCCAACAGATGCAGATCGCTGATGCCCGAGGGATCGGCCAATTCCTGCCCCTGGAGGGTCAGGTCCTCGCCGTTTTGGGTTGCGCCCTGATAAAACTGCAGGGAGAGGCTGCTGTTGCGGCTTAGGGGGCTGTAGCCGTAAAAAGCGGTGCTGAACTGAGAAAGGGCCAGGTCGTCCCCGCTCCAGCTTTGGTAAAGGGGGGCGATAACCACCTGCCGGTCCTGGCTGATCAGGCTTTGCCCACCCTGGGCCAGGATGCCGGAGAAACACAGGGCGGCCAGTAAGGCAGCCCGTCCAAAGAGTGCCGAAAAGGTATTCCGTTTCATATTCTTGCCTCTATCGAATCAGCATCATTTTGCGGGTTTCCGAAAAACTATCGGTGCGCAGCTGGTAGAAATACACCCCGCTGGCAACGCCCTTTCCGAAGCGGTCCCGGCCATCCCAGAGCACTTGTTGGGGGCCGGTATTCAATACCCCGTCCACCAGGGTGGCAACCACCTGCCCCAGAGCGTTGTAAACGGTCAGGTTGGCGGTTCCCTTGCGGGCCATCTGGAATGAAATGGTGGTCTCCGGATTGAAGGGATTGGGGTAGTTTTGGGCCAGGCGGTAATCCATGGGCTGCAAGGGAATTTCCTGGCGTTGCCCTTCGGCAAAGTCCGGGGTTCCCACAATCAGCTGATAATCGGCGATTCCGCCCGCGGCCGGGATGGTTACCCGGGCTTCTCCATGGTTCAGAGCCACGCTGTTGCGGCCCTGCAAATCCAGCAACCAGACCGAAAATCCGGGGGGTAGATTTTCCATACCTTCGATTTCCAGGATACCTGTTTCGCCCCGGGCCGCGCCGCGGATTTGCAGTTCCCAGCTTCCCCCATCGGCATTTTGCGGCACATAACTTTCCGCCAGGTCCGCCGCGGGATCCACGATCACCAGGTTGTTGGTCTCAATAATCGGGGGGGCAGCGGGGTTATCGGTAAGGTCCAGGCCCTCGGCGGCATCGCGGCGCATTCCGACCACATTGTCGCCGTCCACCCACCCCGCTTTGGGGGAAGTAAGGGTCAGCAGCAGGTCAAATTCTCCCGGAGCGGGCAACTTCTCGACAATTTCCCCCTTGCCGAACCCGGCCGAATATTCGACCGGATGGACGTACAGATATTGATAAGTGGCGGTTGGGTTGTAGACAAAATAACCTTCCCAGGGCTGCAAAAGGTTGTTGTTGTAGACGTACCGTTGCTGTGCCGGGTCCCAGGAAACCGGCCGGGAAACCAGTTCGCTGGAATCAATATCGGCCCAGGCGACCGGAAAAGGATAGGGATTGCCGACCTGATTCCATCCCGGTTCAAGGGAGATGTAACCGGTGTATCCGCCCCGGATGGAATAGGCGGCGCCGATATCGAACATCTGCCCGACCGCTTCGATTAGCCAGTAGCCTTTGCCGGGATTGAGGTAAAAGTACTGATCCCCGCCGTATTCCGAGTATCCCTGGGTTTGATGGGTTTTATCTTCTCCCCGCTCGCCGTAAGTATCTCCCCAGGTCAGCAATCGCCAGCGATCCGGCTGATAGGGTCCGTAATCGTCGCCCATCAGATCTTCCACTTCATACTCTATCAGGCTGACCGGAAGGCTGAACATGGCGTAACGGTTGGCCAAACGCTGGACCGGAGGGGTATAATCCACCAGCCGGACCTCATACTGCAGGGGGTTTTCTGCCGGATGGAGAACCGGGTAGGTTTCCACCAGTTCCGTCTGATAAAAATAAATGTAATATTCCAGGCCCCGAACGGTAACGTCTTCCCCGGGAATCCTGCCCGAATAAACCTCTCCGGGAATCAGATCCACCGGGGTATAGTCAATTTCGCCGACCTTCCGGTAGAGCAGTTGCCCACCCTCAGCCTGGAAGGAGCCGGAGGAGATCTGAAAATCAACCGGTTGTCCTATGGTAACAGCGTTGGTCTGGGTAAAGGAGATGGTAGTATTGGCCACCACAACCCGGGCGTTAAAAATGGTTTGCAGATCCGGTTCGTTGGTGATCACGTGAATTTCCCCGGAGAACTGCCCTTCCGTAAAACTCTGAGCCCGGATCACCACTTCCCGGCTTTCGTTGGGCGACAGCGTGAAGGTAATTCCGTTGACCACCCCAAAAACCTGGGATGCTCCCAGGACCTGAAAATTGTAGACCTCCAGATCCTGATCCCCGATATTGGTGAAGGTATTGCTGATTTCCTGATAATTGCCACTGGACATCCGGTCAAATATCATGTCGGTATCGGCAATCTGGAGGTTGGGTTGGGCGTAAACCACCCCGGCCGTCAGGATAAAGGTCAGAACGGTTTGGCGAAATAAGGCTATGGTATGTCTAAACGTTGGTTTCATTTTCATTCCCCTTCTTTAATTCGACTGGCCACGGCCGCCGCTAGCCGGTGGAGGAGGTGGATCGGGGAAGCTGCCTACCCCATCGCGGGCCGATTCCGATGCCCCGCGCCGCGAATCCCGGTTGGGCACAAAACCACTGCGCAGACGTTTGGAAAGCAGCCGCAATCTGCGGGTCCGGGCGATGTCGTCCGGGAGTTGGAAACCCCGCATCCTCAGGGCGCTCACCACCCGGCGAACCGGGCCGCGCATGGTGGCCAATTTCCGGACGCTTTGCGCCCGCTCGGCGGCCAGGGTAAACTGGGGATCCAGGCTGGCAGCTTTGGCAAAATGGGCGGCGGCATCGTCATAGCGGCCGGCGTCTTCCTCCTGAAGGCCCAGGGAGTAGGCCAGAAAGGCCAGAAGGTTGTTGGTGGGGAAAAACTCTATCTCGCGACGCTGAGCGGGGGTCAGGGCGATTCCCATACCGTCGATGATCCCAAAGACCACCTCTTTTTCCAGGCGGAAAAGATTTTCCAGGCGGTCGCTGCCATCGCTCACCACCGGAGGACGATCGCTATTGATATCCACCGTGGCCACATCCAGGCGGATCCGTTCGTCGGAGAGCCCGGTATAGCCCCCCTGCACGACCTTGCCGAACCCCAGGATCCGTCCCATCCTGGGGGCGTTTTCCGTTTCCACATTGTTGCTGGCGCTGAGGTGCAATTCGTCCAGAAGGGCCTGAACCCGGATGCGTTCCACCAGTTTCAGGTCCGGCACCTGAGCCAGGTCGATCTGGATCATTTCGCTCAGCCCGCGGCCCAGGGGACGCAAACGATCTTCCCCACCCAAAAAGCGCAGGGGCATTACCGCCAGGCGCCCTTCGCTATCCGGAACGTCGGTAAGGGCGCGATCCTGCTTGACGGCTTTTTGAATATCCTCCCGGATAATTTCCCGGGAAAGCCAGCGGTAGCGTCCTTCCAAACGATCCCGGTAAGGGGAAGTGCGCGGGGTTTCGGTATAGGTGCGGTATAAGGCGAGGGCCGCCTCGTTTTTGCCGTCGAATTCGGCGGATAAACCGAGGTAAAGGCGGGTTTGGGGATCCTGGGGATTGGCCTTGTAAGCCTCGCGAAGGTGGCGGGCGGCATCCGCGTATAAACTGTTCTCAAATTCCGCAACCCCCAGATCCCGGAGCGCTTCCCCGTCTTGAGGATTGCTGCTGACCCGCGCTCTGAGGTCCGAAAGGGAACTGCCGCCGGAAGAAGCGCAACCGGCCCCGAGGAGAAACATCGCCAGGAGCCATCCCGTAATCACAAAAAATCTACGCACGTCAAAATCTCCTGATTAGAAACACTTCCCAATTTTAACCCAATGGGCCTATTGGAAGGGGTGAATACCATCACATTGCCCTATTTTTCAGGGAGCCATCCCCAACTCCGCAGGGGAAAGGCCGTTGCCGGGCGCCAAAGATTGCTTTACCGGGTGGTTCCGGGCCGGGCCGGACAGGCTTAAGGAAGGACACAATCCCTTGTACCGCT
>JAGRBF010000051.1:0-2085 GCA_020434205.1 Calditrichota bacterium
TCAATTCATCCTTAAAGATGGACATCGCCACCACCCCGGCATCCACCGCAAAGGCAGCAATAGCCCCAAGGATAAGGGAATTGTAAAAGAACTGGGACATAAAGGTTGTCGAGTGCATAAAGGTTGCGCTGAGGATCCCGATCAAACAAAGGGCGCCGGCCCGGTATTTCACCAGTTCCCGAAATTTATTCCGCACGTTCATGGCTTTTTCCTCCGCGGTTGAATTGCAAGTAACGCACCTCTTCGGTTTGAGGCATCGGAAAATTAACCCCCATGCTGAAGCGCCCTTTGCGCATCAGATACCCGCGTCCATCCAGACAAAGCGTAGCCGCCAAACCCGTTTTCACTTCCTGATCCTGGCTGTGTAAATCCGCCAGAAAACGCCTGGCAATGGCGGCCGTATCTAACATGAAATATGCACTCATACCGGACTCCTTGATTTGATTAAGTGTTCATACGTTCACTAATATTTTAGCGCCGAATTGCCGGTTTGTCAAGCAAAAATCATCAAAAAGGTGTTTTTTTGTTCACTAAAATTTTTGGCGTTGTTTTTTAAGGATTTACCGCTGCAAAGCCCCGAACAAGTGCAACTGTGTTCACCTGTTTGGAATAATGCCGCCTGTAAAAGGTAAGATTTTCGGGCAATAGTGAGACAGGTGGGCACCTCCTTTGTTCACCTGTTTGTTCACCATTTCCCTGTCAGCCAGTCGCCCTTTCGGCAATTCTGGCAATTCCCGTCATAATGGCAGGGAAGGCCCCGGGGTGGTTTTACCCGCTTAACCTCTGTTTTAATAAGCAACTAAGGGGAGAGAGGATCTATGGCACTAAATTTGTAGTAGAACCTTTGCTCAGCATTTTTGTCTGAGCAGACGATAATATGGGCGAATGGCTGATATACCCGGCCGGCCCGGATTTCGAACACGTATCATTCATTGAGATCGAAAGGACATCTTTTATGACGGCTAATCCTGAACATTTTAAGGATAAGGTCATCCCGAATCAGGTTCCCATTATTCCGGTTCGCAACACGGTCTTTTTTCCGCATCAGTTTATTCCCCTGGCCATTGGCCGCCCCAAATCCCTCAGTTTGATCGAACACGCGGTGGACACCGACTCCCTGATCGGGGTTATCGCCCAACGCGACGGTTCTATAGACGATCCCGCCATGGGCGACATCTATTCCATTGGCACCATTGCCCGTGTCTTAAAGGTGATCGACCTTCCCGACGGCTCCAAAAGTGCCTTTATCCAGGGGGTGGGCCGCTTTCGTCTGGTCGATTTTCTCCAGGAAGAGCCCTTCATGATCGGAGAAATTGAGGTCCTGCGGGATCAGGAGAACCCCGACGAAATGAAAACCCAGGCCCTGGCCGCCAACCTCAAGAACCTCTTTCAGCAGGCTTCCGAACTGGCCGGGGAAATCACCAACGAACATCAGGCCATGATCGGCAATCTCCACGATCCGGGGACCATCAGCGACCTGATCCTGGCCTTTACCAACGTTTCGGTGGAAGAAAAACAGGAAGTTCTGGAAATCCTCGACGTCGAGGAACGCCTCAACAAAGCCACCTATATCTTCAACCGCTACCTGCAAACCCTGGAATTGGGCAAAAAAATCCAGTCCGAGGTTCAGGACGAAATCAATAAGAGTCAGCGGGAAATGTATCTGCGGCAGCAATTGAAGGCCATTCAGAAGGAGCTCGGCGAATACGAGGAAGCTTCCGATATTGGCGATATCCGCAAGCGCCTGGATGAATCCGAACTGCCCGAGGAAACCCGGGAGGTGGCCGAAAAAGAGCTGGATCGCCTCTCCCGCATGCACCCGGCCTCTGCCGAATATACCGTTTCCCGGACCTACCTGGACTGGATTCTGGACCTCCCCTGGCGAAAGTCCAGCAAGGACATTCTCGATATTCCCCGGGTTACCGAACAGCTGGACGAGGACCACTACGGGCTTGAGAAAGCCAAAAAACGCATCCTGGAATACCTGGCGGTGCGCAAGCTAAAGAAAGATATGCGCGGACCCATCTTATGCCTGGTCGGCCCTCCCGGGGTCGGCAAAACCTCTCTGGGACGTTCCATTGCCGA
>JAGRBF010000051.1:2257-2437 GCA_020434205.1 Calditrichota bacterium
GTCGGCAACGACTTCCGCGGCGACCCCTCTGCAGCCCTTCTGGAAGTTCTGGACCCTGAACAAAACCATACCTTCAGCGACCATTACCTGGAAGTGCCCTTCGATTTGACCAACGTGATGTTTATCGCCACGGCGAATATGAAGGACACCATTATCCCGGCCCTGCGCGACCGCATGGAG
>JAGRBF010000051.1:2519-4164 GCA_020434205.1 Calditrichota bacterium
CTGAAGGATGACCAGGTAAGCATTACGGATGACGGTCTGGAAAAAGTGATAAATGACTATACCCGCGAGGCAGGGGTGCGTAATTTAGAGCGCGAAATCGCCGCCCTGTGCCGCAGCGTGGCCAAGGATGTGGCCTCCGGCAAGGAGGACGCGGTAACCATTTCCGGCGATGCGATCAGCGATGTTCTGGGACCCCGGAAATATTACAGCGACCTCGCCGAGCGGATTGACGAGCCGGGCATCGCCACCGGGCTGGCCTGGACCCCTATGGGCGGCGATATTTTATTTATCGAAGCCAACAAAATGCCCGGAAAGGGCAACCTGGTCCTGACCGGGCAGTTGGGGGATGTGATGAAGGAATCGGCCCGGGCCGCTCTGAGTTATATCCGGGCCCGCACGGAAGCCTTTGAGCTGGAAGAGAATTTTTACGACAAATACGACATTCACATCCACGTCCCGGCCGGCGCCATCCCCAAGGACGGCCCTTCTGCCGGGGTAACTATTTTCACCGCTCTGGTGTCCCTGCTAACCTCCCGGCGGGTCAATAACGACCTGGCCATGACCGGGGAAATAACCCTGCGCGGCAAGGTTTTGCCGGTAGGGGGCATCAAGGAAAAGGTCCTGGCAGCCCATCGCAGCGGCATTAAAAAGGTGATCCTGCCCTTTAAGAATCAGGCGGATCTGGCGGAAATTCCGGACACGGTCAGTAACGAAATGACCTTTGAGTTTGCCAAAGATATGCGCGACCTCATGCGTTTTGCCCTGAACCTGGAATTGCCGCTGGACGTGCCCGCCGACGGCGAGGGCGGTTGGGATAAAGAAAAAGTGATGGAAACCAGCGGTAGCTTTCAAGAAGAGGTGTAACCCAAATGCGCCCGGATGTTGATTATTACAGAATCCTGGAAATTGGCGATAGCGCCACTCCCGAGGAAATAAAAAGCGCCTACCGCAAGTTGGCCAAGGAAAACCACCCCGATTCCCGGGGTGGGGACAAAGAAGCCGAAGAGCGTTTCAAGGAAATCAGTGAGGCTTATGCCATCCTGAGCAATCCCCAGAAGCGCAGCCAATACGATATGATCCGTAAGGGCGGCTTCAATTTTCAACAGGGCGCACCCGGCGGTTTCGACGGTCGCTTTTCGGAGGGAATGCGCGATAATTTCACCGACATTTTTTCCAATCTTTTCGGTGATTTTAACGGACATAGTGAGCCCGCTGGCGGGAGCTTCAATTTTGAAGATATTTTTAAGAATCGCCAGCGCACCCGCACCACCACCCCGCGCGGCACGGACATGCAATCCACCATCACCATTCCCTTTGAGCTGGCCGTAAACGGTGGGGAAACCATCATCAAAACCGGAAGCGGGAAAAAGGTCAAGATCAAGATCCCTGCAGGTGTTGAAGATGGTAAAAAGATCCGGGTCCGCGGTCAGGGCGCGCCGGCAAGCGGTGGGGGGCAACCCGGGGACCTTTATTTGAACATCAAGGTGGCCAATCACCTCGAATTCGAACGCCGGGGCAACGACGTTTATTCCAGCGCCTTCATCAACATGGCCGAGGCCCTGCTCGGTACCGAGATTCTGGTAAAAACGGTTAACAGTAAACAGATCAAACTCAAAATTCCCGCTGGAACCAGTAGCGGCAAGGT
>JAGRBF010000468.1 GCA_020434205.1 Calditrichota bacterium
GCCGGACAAGCCCATGCGGAAATTGAGGCCATCGACAGTGCCAGAGAGTCCGTAGCCGGCGCCACCCTTTACTGCAATCTGGAACCGTGCAGCCACGATGGCCCGGAGAAACGAACCCCGCCCTGTGTCCGAAGAATTATTGCCGAAGGAATATCCCGGGTGGTGGTGGCAACCCTGGACCCCAATCCCCGCGTTCACGGCAATGGGATCCGGATCCTCCGGGAAGCCGGGATCCGGACCGAGCTTGGGCTACTGGGTCGGGAGGCTGCCCTGCTGAATGACGCCTATTTCAAGTTTATCCAAACCGGTCGTCCCCTGGTCCATTTAAAAGCCGCTCTCTCCCTGGACGGGCGGATCGCCACCGCCAATTACGATTCCAAATGGATTACCAATCTGGCGGCGCGGACCTTCGCCCATCAGTTGCGCAAACAATGCCAGGCGGTTATGGTGGGTGGCAATACTGCCTGGCAGGACGATCCCCAGCTGACCCTCCGCCATGTGGAAGGAGAGCAACCCTGGCGGGTGGTTATGAACAGCAGCCTGAACCTGCCGCTGCACCTGCGCCTGTTTACCGATGGTTTTCGCCAAAAGACCCTGGTGATTTGCGCATCCGGCTCCGATTCGCAAAAGAAGGAAGCCCTGCTGGAGGCCGGCGTTGATGTAGAGGAGGTTTCCCGCACGCCCGCCGGAGGGTTGGATCTGGACGCCACCCTGCAAGTGTTGGGCAAACGGGGAATTACCCGGATTCTCGTCGAAGGTGGGGGGCGACTTCTGACCAGCTTTGTCCGGGAAGAAAAATTCGACAAACTGTCCTTTATTTACGCACCCTTATTAATCGGCGAGGGGATCTGCGCAATTGGCGATCTGGGGGCCGGTACCATAAGCGGGGCGATCCGGCTGGCCGCCGTTCAGCATCAACTTATTGATGATCAGGTCGTGGTTAGCGGATATCATAAACCGGAATTAACATTTGGCCTTCTGAGGGATATGGTATGTTCACCGGAATTATCGAAGCCTTAGGCGAGGTGGTCGAAATTTCCCCGATAGACGGGGGAATCCGCCTCAGCATCCAGGAATCCGAACTGTGCACTTCCTTGAATATCGGGGACTCGGTTGCCGTAAATGGAACCTGTCTTACCGTAATTCGCTGCCAAAAACCGCTTTTTGTGGTTGAAGCAGTGGGGGAGACCCTCACCAAAACTGCCATCGGGAGACTCAGCCAAGGAAGTTGGGTAAACCTGGAACGGGCCATGAGCGCGGCGGATCGCTTCGGGGGCCATATTGTCCAGGGACATGTGAACGGTGTTGCCACCATAACAGATTGGCGCCGCCTCGGAGAGAACTGGTGGCTGGAGCTCCGCCTGCCGGCTGCTCTGCTGCGTTACACCATCCTGGAAGGTTCCATCGCCCTGGACGGTATTAGTCTTACCATCGCCCGCCTTGATGGGGAACAGGGGCTGGTGGGCATTAACATCATTCCTCATACCGCTCAGGTAACCAATCTAAAAAATCGCAGGGTTGGCGATCTGCTCAATGTCGAGGTCGATGTGATCGCCAAATACGTCGAAAACCTGCTGCGTTTCGACCCCACCTTGCTGAAGACCCAAGAAACGGATCAACGATCATGAAAGCATCGCACATCAATCTATCGGAACATCCCCGCTATGCCGACCCCGCTGAGGCGGTGGCCGCATTTGCGGCGGGGGAAATGTTGATTTTGGTAGACGACGAATCCCGCGAAAATGAAGGGGATCTGGTTATGGCGGCGGATGCGGTTACCCCGCAGGCCATTAATTTTATGACCCGCCACGGACGGGGCCTCGTTTGTATTGCCATAACTCAACAACGCGCCGAACAACTGGCCCTAACGCCCATGGTTCGCAACAACAGCGCTCTTCTGGAAACTGCCTTTACCGTGAGCGTGGACAGCCGCCACCGCAACAGCACCGGCATCTCCGCCCAGGATCGGGCGGCCACCATCGAAGTGCTGCTGGACCCGGCGGCCCAACCGGAGGATCTGGCCCGGCCGGGACACATGTTTCCCCTGGTGGCCAAAGCGGGCGGAGTATTGGAGCGCCCCGGGCATACCGAGGCGGTGGTGGACCTGGCTCGCCTGGCGGGGCGTTATCCGGCCGGAGTGCTTTGCGAGATTCTGGATGAAGACGGCAGCATGGCGCGTCTGCCGCGTTTGCTGACCCTGGCGGCGGAACTGGACCTGAAAATCGCCCATATCGAGGATCTCAGCGGTTATCTGGCGGGTCGCGCGGAAAAGTCCGGAAACCCTATGGCCCGGATAGCCTGATCGGATTGTCTGGCGGGCTACCCTCTACCCATTTAATCACTTTTATTACAAGTGGGCCTTTGTTATGTTATGGACCACGGAAAGGAATGCCATGATTGAGGTTATCGAAGGCCATCTCGATGCCCGGGGCAGAAAATTTGCCATTGTTGCCGGCCGCTTTAATGCCCTGATCGGCAATAACCTCATCGACGGAGCAGTGGATTGTCTGATGCGCCACGGCGCCGCCCGGGAGGCCATCTTGATCTGCAAAGTTCCCGGAGCGGTAGAAATCCCTCTGGCTGCGCAGAAACTGTCCCGTAATCCGGACATCGACGCGGTCATCGGTTTGGCGGTTATTATTCGGGGAGCTACCCCGCATTTTGATTATGTAGCCGGGACCGTTTCAACCGGACTGGCCAATCTGGCCCTGGAAAGCGGCAAACCCATGGCATTTGGGGTCCTGACCACCGACACAATCGAGCAGGCCGTGGAACGCGCGGGCACCAAAGCGGGTAATAAGGGCTGGGATGCAGCGCTGACCGCCATTGAAATGGTCAACCTGCTGGAAAAAATCTGACTCGATTCGCTATTTCAAAAAGAGACCGTCTTATGCGCTTTTTCCGCTTTATTGTTTGTTTGATGACCATCCTCCTCTCCGGCATCGGCTTTGCCCAAAACGGGCAATCTCTCCAATTTGAAATTGATTTGATCACCCATCTGAATACCGCCGCCCAGGTGCTGGAAGATCAGAATACCTTGTTTGCAGCTACCAGCGGCGGTTTGTTGACGATCGATCCCACTTCGCAGACTTATCAGACCTTCACCGCCGCAAACGGAATCTTTGACCACAACCTGACCGCAATTGCCAAAAGTTCGCGGGGGTTGTTGCTTTTAGGCAGCGGCAGCGGCAATCTGGCCATTATGAATCCTGATGACGGCAGCATCGCCAATGATCAAAATCTGGCCGGCAACGCCATTGTCGATATGGTGAGTGTGGCGGACACTCTCTGGGTGCTGTGCCAGAGTTTTGTCTCGGTTTATTTGTATGACAGCGGCTTTGGCCGCTATCAATTCCGGGAATCCTATCAGGAATACGGGCAGCCGATCGGCGACTTTACCGCGGTAGGTTATGGCGGCGGCCGGATTTGGCTGGCCAACGAGGACGGTCTGGTGAGCGCACCCTCGGATTTTATCCGCAACAATCTTTACGCCGGAGAAAACTGGCGTGTGGATAATGCCCAAACCGGTTTTTCTCTGAATCAGTTTGACGACCTCACCATGGCCCCGGATGGCAGCGCCCTGTATATGAGTGGGCCGGGTTTTACCCTTCGCTACCAATTTGGCGATGCGACGCCCAGCGTGGTGCAGACCTCCGGCTATTCCAGAGTGCATTTTATTGACCAAACCCTTTACGTATCCAATGCCTTCGATGTCTTTCGCTTCTCGGGAACCCAGAGCGAGCGGGTCTACCACAGCACTTACGGACGGATCCGGGATTTCGCGATTATGCCGGACGGAGAGATTTGGGTGGCCCGGGAAAAACGCGGGATCGTCAGCGCCCGCACCGGCAACACCATTCTGGTGGACGGCCCACTGGACAATTACGTCGGCGAAATTGCCCTGGATGCCCGGGGACGAATCTGGGCGGTTGCCGGGCTGGTGAAGGACGAGAGGCAGCAGGGTATCTTTGTCTTCGACGGGGATTCCTGGCGCAATTTCAAAACCTTTGGGGGCCCCTCCAACAGCTATACCTATAGCAATTCCAGTTTGGCCCTCTACGAAGATCCTGCCGGCAATATGTGGGTGGGCGCCTGGGGGGGCGGCACCCTGATTTTTGATGCGGATCTGAATATCACGCCGCTCAACACCCTTGCCAATGCCGGTTCGGTTTGGCGTTTCGGGACCCAGATAAACGATACCATTGCCATCCAAACCCCTACCGAGTTGCTCAATATCCTGAGCCCGGTAACGGTGAACCCCAATTATTCTCTGGTGACGGATATTTATCCCGATCCCTCCCGGCAGTCGATTTGGCTGTTGAACTCCGCATCGGACAATCAGCGCTCCCTGTTGCAGTATACCAGTTCCCAATTCGGTCCCGAGGCCTATCAACCTTCCAGTTGGATTGCCCATCTCAATCCTCTCGGCAAGCGGGAGTGGTTTGAGATGGCTATCGATGTTTTTGGCGATTTCTGGCTGTTGATCGGCACTGCCAACGGTGAGGGGGTTATCCAGACCCGGATGATCGATGGCTCCTTCGTGGACGTGCCGAACCTCTACACCGAAAGCGAAGACAACCTCAAATCCAACGCGGTGCGTTCGGTGGCTGCAGATAATGACGGGTA
>JAGRBF010000469.1 GCA_020434205.1 Calditrichota bacterium
TGTTTCAGGTTTCCGGTAACCAGTCTGGAGCATTTTGTCAAAGCTGTAGCTGCGATCAGGACATCTGCATCAGGAAGCAATATTTCTTGTTTCCTGAGCTGTCCTTTTAGTTCGCCAAAGGCCCGCAGTATCGCCAGATCTGTGTGAACAACCTGAACCGTGAACAAAAATTCTTCTACAATTCGAATATTTTTTGAGCGATCCCGGGAACACTCTGCACCATAATACAATTCAGCGACACTCATAAAGGAAATTGCGATAATTTCATCCGTCTCCTTGCGCCGCTCTAAAACTCGCTTGTTCCCTCTCAAAATTTCAATGCAGATATCGGTGTCAAAAAGGATCATAGTTCAATATCCCGCCCGAGGGTTCTGCTATCATAGATATCACGTATAATTTCTTCGGTGGTTCTGTCATCCTCCCATTCTCCAGCAAGCTTTTCCCAGATCGCCACCTGTGTTTCCATCGTAACCCGGTTATTTCCGGCGCTTAACTTTTCAAGTCTTTCTTGAACACTTTCTTCCAGGAGGGTCAGAATTTCGTTATTCATACTCCGGCGCCCAAGCCTGGAAAGGGTGCGAATTTTTTTGAGAATATCTTCAGGTATATTTCGAACGGTAATATTCATCCTGGCACCATAGTTTTATTTTGAAACTAAAATAACGTCATTTTGATGAAACCGCAAGTATTCTATCCGTCCCTTGCGCTCACAAATGCTTTAAACTGCTAAAGTAAACGGGGTTCGAAAGACTAAACCTTAAGACACCTTGCGGATTCAAAATAATGAATATCACCACTGAGCGGATCGCTGAAGCGCAGGGCACAAGCCAGAAGTTGAAGGGGATTTTCAAAATCATCCGGCACCCGGGGCAACAGAACGGGATAATGGCGATCGTTGAGAATGGGAAATCCCAACCCGCTCATGTGGACCCGAAGCTGGTGGGTTTTGCCGGTAAGCGGGAGCAGGGAAAAACACCCGATCCCGTCCCGGATTTCCAGCAGGCGTATCGCGGAACGGGCATTGGTATCTCCATCCGCAACCCGCATCTGAATAGCCGGCCTCCCTTTTTCCAGACGATTTTCCACCCGCCACTCCCGTACTTCGGGAGGTTCCGGACACCTGGCCAGGGCCCGGTATTGCTTCTCCACCCGGTCTTCCCGGAAAAGCCGATGGTAGGCGGAACGGCTGCCCGGGTTTACCGAAAACAGCACCAGGCCGGCCGTTTCCCGATCGATGCGGTGCAGGGGCATCAGTTCCGCAATCCCGGTTTCGGCGCGCAGGCGATGCAGCAAACATTCGTTAACAAACCGGCCTCCGGGCGTAACCGGAAGAAAGTGCGGTTTGTCCGCCACCAGTAAATGATCATCCCGAAAAAGAACAGGCGCCTCAAAAGGGATGCGCGGCTCCGCCGCAACTTCCCGAAAATAGGTGAGCCGCAGGCCGGGCCGGTAAGGGGTCTGCAGGGTTATAGCCTGCTCCCGGTCGTCCAGCACTTTGCCCTCTGAGATGCGTTGTCGCCAGGCTTCCCGGGAAACCACCGGAAAGGTCGCCGCCAGAAAATCCGCGATGGTGGGGTAGGGTTGCGCCCCCGGCGGCAAGGTAACGGTTGAGGGATAGGGCGAACGGGACATGGGCCTAATTTAGTTCTGCTGTTGAACCGCGAAATCGCGATTTCGCGGTCTTCTTACCAGTTAACGCGTTACATCAGATAATAAAACAAAAAAACGGCTCCGGCTCTTTTTTTGGAAAACTTTTCCCCAAAAACTAGTGGTCTGTCAATTATGCTTGGTCTGGTTGGAACCACATGACCGTCACCCCGGTATGCTTT
>JAGRBF010000470.1 GCA_020434205.1 Calditrichota bacterium
CGCCTTTAGAAACCCAAAAATTCACAAAAATTCACTAAATTTTCTAATTATCAACACGCCCTAGACTATTTGGGACCTCTTAACCGTCACCCCGGGTAGCCTGCCCCGGTAGGTTTTAGGCCGGGGTCTTAGGCCGGGGCGGGATGACGAAGTAGTTACATTACATTCTTCATCTGTTTAATGATTAGCAGACCGGAAGGACTCTGCCATGGCCGAAGCCACCCTCGATGTGGGAAAATTATACCGGGATACCCGGGAAAAGCTCAGGCTGGAACTGGTAACCTCCAATGCCGGCTTTGACCGCCGCATAGACGAGAGCGATTGGCATCGGCCCGGGCTGGCGCTGGCGGGTTTTATTGATCTGTTTACCTACAGCCGGGTCCAGGTGTTGGGCAATACCGAGATTCACTACCTCAGCAGCCTGGACGATGCGCGTCGCCTGGAGGCCCTGGAGCGGGTGTTGCAGTTCGATCTGCCCTGCATTTTTATCACCGACGACAATCAGGTGCCGGAAGAGCTGCTGAAAATCGCCACCCGCCGCTACATCCCGGTCTTTCGCTCCAATTACGCCACCACCATTTTCCTGCACATCCTCAGCGATTATTTGCAGCATATTTTTGCCCCCAAAACCAATGTTCACGGCACCCTGGTGGACGTTTACGGCATCGGTTTGCTGTTTACCGGCAGCAGCGGGGTCGGGAAAAGCGAAATCGCGCTGGACCTGGTCGAGCGCGGCCATCGCCTGGTAGCCGATGATATGGTGATCATCACCAAGAAGGGCGAAGAAATCCTGATGGGGGAGGGGCAGGAAATTTCCGAACATCTCATCGAAGTGCGGGGATTGGGGCTTATCGATATCCGCCAGATTTTCGGTATCCGGGCCGTGCGGGTCCACAAACGCATCGAGGCGGAAGTGCGCCTGGTAACCTTCGATCCCGGGACGGACTACGACCGCACCGGGTTGGATGAACAAAAAACCGAATTCCTGGGCGTTAAGATCCCCCTGGTGGTTTTGCCGATCAATCCCGGTAAAAACATCACCGTCATCGCCGAAACCATTGCCCTCAACCAGCTCCTCAAGGAGGTGCACGGTCACCATACCCCTCGGGAATTCAACCGCCGCCTGATGGAAAGGATGCAGCGCCAGGAGCGCACCTATCTGCGCCAGTTGAAAACGCGGGGCTTTCTCGATAAGGACTTCGAATAGTGGTATTGGGAATAATGATATGCCACGGAGACCTGGCGGTTGGACTGTCCAATGCCGCGGGCAGGATACTGGGTCCCCAGGAAGGGCTGCTGGCCTTCTCCAATTCCGGCCTGGCCCCCAGAGTGCTTTACCAGCGGGTGATGGACGCCCTGCGGGAGCACGAAGGCCTTCCGGCGGTGATCATGGTCGATATCCGCGGGGGGAGTTGCTGGACGGTTGCCCGGATGATCAACCGCGAGTATCCGGAAATTCCGGTGCTTTCCGGGGTAAACCTGCCCATGGTGGTTTCCTTCCTCACCAAACGCGAACGCGAACCCTTCGAAAATCTCCCCGAATTGCTGATCAGCGGGGCGTCCAAAGGCCTGGCCCTGGATCGCTAGTTGGTTGGGACCTCTCCGGACCGTCCTCCCGGTATGCTTTCAGGCCGGGAGCCGGGTGTGGGTCAGGCTATTGGCTACTGGATATTGTGCCGGAATGAGGTGCGGAAAAAGTAGGACAATTCCTGATTGGAAAGGTCGTCGCGGTTTTCGATCCGGCGCCACTTTCCCTGCCGCATGGCAATCAGATCCGCTCCGGTTTGGTTATCCACCCCGAGCGACAGAGTGCGGTTGCGGCTGGGATGAAAAAGCACCAGGTAGTCGGTGGCTTCGGATACCACCTTGACCCCCGGCTGCAAATACGGTTTGATGGAATCCCAGTCCTGTTCGGATTGGCGGGATTGTTGGGTCGCGCTGCGGGGTCTGGAATAATCGCTGATCAGGCTGGCCTGTTTGGAGGTTGCCCTTGGGGTCGCGGCGACGGCTATGGTGTTGCTGCGACGCGGAGCGGGACGTTGAATCTCCCGGACCGGCGGAACCGGCCTGCCGGCACTGAGGTTCTCATCCCGGGTAATCAGCTGATTAACGTATTTAAGCTGCTCGCCGGCGTATTCATCATCCGGGAAAATCTTGAGAATCTTTTCCAGATGCCCTTTGGCTTCCCCGTAATTATTGGCCTGGATGGCGAGATTGGACAGGCGGTCCAGTTCGGTGATCATCTTGAACTTCAGGGCCAGGGCCTCGTAATG
>JAGRBF010000471.1 GCA_020434205.1 Calditrichota bacterium
AGGTTCGAATCCTCTCGCCCCGACTACGACAAAAGCCGCTCGTTTGAGCGGCTTTTGTCGTTATAGGTCACCCCGGCAATCCTTAGGCCGAATCCCCCCGCCTCGTCACCCCGGCAATTTTTAGGCCGGGGTCCATAATAAGCCTTCCGGTATGGCTGATCCCTGGATTCCGGCGAAAGCCGGAATCCAGGATCCGGAACTCCCCTCAAAATTCCGGTTGCGAACGCCATAATCATTTCCCATTTTCTTGAGTCCGCCCCCTGGAGTTTTAAAATGCCTGATCTTCAAAAACATATTACCGTCGAACCCGGCAAACGCGGTGGCAAACCCTGTGTGCGCGGTATGCGCATTACCGTTGGAGATGTTCTGGGATGGCTGGCCAGTGGGATGTCGGTTGGCGAGATCCTCGAGGATTTTCCCGATCTGACCGAGGAGGATATTCGGGCTTGTTTGGGTTATGAAAACAACCAAGACTAAAATTCCGAACAATCTCGACAAGCTGGCCGAAATTGCGAAGATTATTGGGGAGTGAGGGATGAAGTGCCCATATCATGACTGTCAGAAAGACTATAATGTTCATTGGGAAGCTGAGAAAATTGATTCTATACCCTCAGGCATAAGAGATGCAAGAGATGGTTTACGGCTAAAAGTTAGGACGTGTAAATTTTGCCAAAGAAAATTTTACGCTATTATTAGCACAAAATTAGTTGAGCACAGAATAAATATGCCCCAGCCTACCATAAGACAATTAATCCAAGAAGAAGAGCACCTATTTGATTATCCTTTTTCGAAAACGAAATTTGAATCAAAAACTATCCCTAAAAAGATAAGAGAGTTGTATAACGAAGCTGAAAGATGCCGGTCAGTTGGATCGCTCATTGGTGTGGCTACTTGCCTGAGAAAAGTGATTTATATTTTGTGCGACGAAATAGGTGCTCAGGGTGAAAATTATAAGGATAAAATTGATGCTCTGCCCGTAAAGGGTAAATATCGAGAACTCCTGAAACAAATAAAATGGCTTGGGGATAACATAGTTCACTCGGGCGAGGAAGCTTATTCTATGGGAGAAGCTGATTTTGCGCTTCAGTCCATACCGTATCTATTGGAGGAGATATATTCAAAAGATGAAAAGATTGATGAGGTAACAAAACTATTGGCAAAAGTAAGATCTACTTCAGGAAGTAGGGAGAACTAAAGTTTTATATTTTTAATTGTTTAGTTTGGGGGGACGTATGCCAGAAGATATCATCAGAACCGCTTGCTTTGACCTGGCCAACCATCTGGTCAAATCCCCCAATCCGCCTACAATTGATAGAATTGAGAGTGATGTCTCCTCAATCTCCGAGGTCGCTGATCTCCTCTACAAGATTTCTGTTGAGCAGCTCGAACTGGTTGAGGAGGATGGCGGAACTCCAGAAATAATTTTCCGGCCCATCCGGTATATGGATGAGGTCCATGTCGGATTAGGCCTGGAAGATTACGATCTTTGGTTTGATTTTACCCTACGCTCCCTCCTTGTGATTGCCTGCCCGAATAAGTTCCTGATCCAAGATAGTTCCGCCTTCCGATTCCTTACCGACATGGAGAATGGGATAAAAATCAGCCGGCGAGATGGTGTTAGTTAATAAAGAAAGGAAATTCTTATGAACCCTAATGTTAGAGCATGTATCGCATATGTTGCTGGAAGGTTAATACTGGGAAAGAATTCTTCCTCTATTTTTGATTATTCTCAATCAAAGCACATTTCATTAAGTGGCACAGTTCAAGAGAGAAATGTAAATGTATATGACTACGATAGGAGTTGCCATTTTCACGGAAGTGGCAGTGGCGGAAACTTTGGCTTATATGATGATGGGGTCTCGGGGCATGTTGATCTAAAAATAAATGGCAATAAGTTTGAGGGATACGATCATTCTTCGTCATGTCATTTTGAAGGTACAGCGCGCGGGAACGATATCTCGTTATATGACTTTGGTGATTCCGCGCATTTTGATTTTAGTTTTTAGGGAGAGACAAAAAATGCAGGTATTTATTAGTTGGTCTGGTGAAAGAAGTAAGGCTGTTGCCGAGTTACTTGACGAGTGGATCCAGTGCGTTTTACAGGCTATCCGCCCCTGGATGTCAAGTAAAGACATTGACCGTGGATCACTTTGGTTCTCTGAAATTACCGATCAATTAAGAGATACAAAAATTGGGATTGTCTGTTTAACAAAGGATAATCTTTATAAACCCTGGATTCTGTTTGAAGCTGGAGCACTTGCAAAAGGACTTTCGAACTCTCGCGTTTGTACTTTCTTAGTCGATCTTGTGCCTGCAGATATAAGTGATCCGTTGGCGCAATTTAATCATACAATGCCCAACCAAGAGGGGATTTTTGGCTTAGTAAGAACTTTGAATTCTCTATTAGGCGATAAAGCCCTTTCGGAAAAAACTCTTATTCAAGTATTTGAAACCTATTGGCCGCAGTTTGAAGGAAAATTTAGCAAGATCATAAAAACTACTCCAACTGAACGAAATGAACCTATTAGGTCTGAAGAAAGTATCCTTTCTGAAGTCTTAAGCACTGTAAGAATGTTAGATAAAAGGGTTAGACAATTTGAGGTTAATCATGGGCCTAAATCAAACTTAAGGGAAAAGGATATAAGAGATTTCCAAGTGGATTTGTTCCCTATTGCACAATCGTTCAGAGTTTCTGCTGTTTATAACATTGCTGAACAAATGCTAAGAGAGGGAAAATCAGTAAGGGACACTGTTGAGTTTATCGATGAGTTAGGTATTGTTGCTAATCCACGTAATGTGGTTGAGGAAATATTGGGTCATTTACCTATTGAAGATTCAAACTCCAAAACTTCAAAATCAAAAAAGGGTACTAAAACCAATTCACAAAAATGAGTTTGGGAGAAATTATGGATACCAAAAAATGTCCCTACTGTGCTGAGGAGATTCTCGCTGAGGCCAAGAAATGTAAACACTGCGGCGAGTTCCTGGACGATAGCGCCAAACCTAAAGATCCACAACCAGGCGAACAGAAAGTCGTAGTAGAGCAGAAACGTGGTGGCCTGATGACATTCCTGATTGTCCTGGCCATTATTGCTTTGCTGATTTTTATCTTTGGATTCTGATGGACCGGAAATTTTTCCTCGGGCTGGTTCTGGTTGGAATATTCATCGGAAACCAAATAGTGGAAGAAATGGGGATCTATTGCGATTTCATCAATTCTTATTTGGATGATTTCCTTGCCTTCCCCATTATCCTCTGGCTTGGGCAATATATAAACAGAACCTTTTTTGGTCTGGATTTCGTCTTATCTGTCACGGCTGTTTTTATTGTCACCAATATCTTTGGATTACTCTTTGAATTTTTGTACCCTTTGCTCTCGGAAAACTTCGCACGGGATCCCTGGGACCTTGTAGTGTACAATCTCGGAGCGCTGTTTTATGTGTTGGCAATTGCTCCAGATGGACCCCTTGAAAGCTGATAACGAACTTTATCTTTCCGCCGATAGTTTAAAGGGCAAAGAAAGAGGGCAACATGGCGTCAAAAACTCCCAAAAGGTATATTCAATTTGAATACAATGACCCCAATAATCAGGGGCCCCGGTATGTAAATGGAGCTCGGGGCGGCTTTTCCGGCCCTAAGGGTGAATTGATTCTCCACTTCTATTTTGAACGATTAAAACTTCCTGAATCCGTAGAGCATGAGCTCCTTCAGGGCGGTAAAGTCGGGCCGGAGAAAAAAAAGCCCGGTACGAAATTGGTGGTCGACAGAAGGGTTCAAAGTAGTGTTGTGATGGATTTTCAAACAGCTGTTGAGATACATGCATGGTTAGGGCAAAAAATCAATGAACAAGCCCAGAGCCTTGAAAAACATTTAAAAGATTACCAAGCCCAACTTGAACAGGAGAAAAAAGAAGATGAGTAACTTAGAAGAAAAAGGGAAAAGTGTCTCTTCTTCGAGCGATTTATCTGATCTTCCTCTTATCGTTAAGCAGCAAATGAATATGCACGACAAAATTGCCTTTGACACCTCATTTAGGGTTGAATACCAAAAGATTCAATATCCGGTCTTGAAGTTGTTGCAAAAATCAGGTGCTTATCTACGAACTGAAGCGTCGGCATCTTCAGACAGGTTCCAGGTGGAAGGTTACCGGGAAAAATTTAATATCAATACTCTGGTTAAGCATTCTTTGGCAAGACCGCTTGAGGTTTTGGTTGAATATGATGGTGAAGGATATCTGGCCAGAACAATCGATCTTCCCCTCCATGGATATGGCGATGACCCCATTGAAGCAATTGAGATGTTACGTGAAGAAATTGAAACTGTATACAGTGAATTAATGGAAGACGACGAGTTCTCTGATGAATGGTTGAACTATAAGAAGCTTCTTAACGAGATTATTGTTACATGAAAAATGCTCAATATAGCACTAATGACGTCAGGCGCGTTTGTGAAAATAAGCTTAGGATAGATTTTTCCACTAAAGGTAAGGAATTCAACGGATGGTTTTGGCTTAATGGCAAGAAGGTTGCAAGAATAACCGTCCCAAAGGGAAGAAAACCCATTGGAAAAGGTTTATACAAAAACATGGCCCATCAGCTCAAGCTAAATACTCAGCAATTTGACGATCTTTTGGACTGTCCACTTACCCTAGACGAATACCTTGAGCTATTAAAGGAAGCGATGGCTTAAGTTTTATTAAAATAGTTTATATTGTTGATTGTTATCGCACAACAATTACCCCTCCCCTCTGAAACTCTTTACATAGCCCGCCCAGATTCAACATTTTTTTCGCGACTGCCGGTGTGGGAAGATGTCCCCAATTCTTCATTTCATTTAACGATTTGCCCACCATTCATGCCGTGGTTCAGCGTTAAAAAGAAACCTGGTCAGAAGGCCACGAAAAAAGCAAAGTAAGAATCCACTCTTTTTCCGTTGCCCTCCGACCCATTGATTTTACAAATGCATCCCCCCCGAAGCCTCGATGCGCTGACCGTTAACCCAGCCGCTTTCCTCGGAGAGCAGCGCTGCGGCAATGCCCCCGATATCATCCGGCAAACCCACCCGCCCCAAAGCGGTGGTGGAGGCGATAAACTGGTTGAGGTCCTTGTTGTCCCGCACATGCCCCCCGCCGAAGTCGGTTTCGATGGCTCCCGGGGCCAGGGTGTTGACCCGGATGCCCCGCTGCCCCAGCTCCTGGGCCATGTAGCGGGTCAAAACCTCGAGGCCACCTTTCATCATCCCGTAGGCGGCGTAGCCGGGCAGGGTAAATCGCGCCAGGCCGGTGGAGATGTTGAGCACCCGCCCGCCATCCTGCATCAGGGGCAAAAGCTGCTGGCTCAGGAAAAAGGGAGCCTTGAGGTGGATCTTCATCAGCTGGTCGAACTGGGCCTCGCTGGTTTCCATAAACATGGCATAACCCCCGATGCCGGCATTGTTGACCAGAAAATCAAACTGCCCGGTGCCCCATTTCTCCTGCAGCAGGGTTTTTACCGCAGCGACAAATCCTGCAAAACTTTCGCTTTGGGAGACGTCCAGTTGCAGGGCGGCCGCTTTTCGACCGGTTTTTTCGATTTCCGCAACCACCGCATCTGCCTCGGCCTTTTTGCTGTGGTAGGTCAGAATAACGTCGTGGCCTTTGGCCGCCAAATGCAGGGCGGTGCTTTTACCGAGTCCCCGGCTTGCGCCGGTAATGATGGCTATTCCCATGATCTGTTCCTTTCGGTTGGGTGTTGGGAGACCGCCGCTCCGGTGGCGCCGGTGGCGGTCGGATTAATTTCTGAGGTTATGATTGGAAAAGTAATATCCGGGATCTTAACCGCGAAATCGCGAAATCGCGAAAAAGAAACAGGGTCAATCTGATCCTGCAGCCGAAAACCTGCTTGTCGTCCTGCTCTCCGCGGATCAACATTGAATGGTGGTTTACTTCCGCTCCCAAAGGCCTGTGCGTATCCAACTGGATTATACCTGGCAAAGCCTAAACACATGGGCATTCGCGATTTCGTGTTTTCGCGGTCAGATAGAAAAAACAGATTTCGCCGCGTAACAGCAGCTAATTATACCGCCAAAGATGCGGCATGAGAATACCCGTAGCTCCGGCAAAATTGCCTGATCCTCCAAATATCCGCAGTGGATTCCCGGGGAGAATTGTCCTATATTGAAGGCGAAAGTTGAATAACCCCCTGGAAATAAAGGCTTATGAACCCATCTCAGCAGCTTGAGCTGAAAACCCTGATTGACAAATTTTCCAACGGCGAGGGTATCTTTCCCACCCCGGTTCCGGGAATCACCCTGATCAAATACACCGCCCTGCACAGCTTTATGCCCATGGTGTACGACCCTTCCCTGTGCCTGGTGGTGCAGGGGCGCAAGGAGGTGCTGCTGGAAAAGGAACGTTTCCGCTACACCCCGGCCAATTATTCCCTGATCTCGGTGGATCTGCCGGTGGTCGGGCAGGTCACCGAAGCGTCCCCGGAAAAACCGTATCTTTGCCTCAAAATCGACCTTAATCAGCGCGACTTTTCCGAATTGCTGGCCGATACCGGTCAGCTGAACGTCCCCGATTTGTCCACCCGGCGCGGCTATTTTGTGGGAAAGGTGGACGATGCCCTCACCGACAGCATCCTGCGCCTGGCCCGCCTGATGGAAGCCCCCCAGGATATTCCTCTGCTGGGCCCCCTGACTCTCAGGGAGGTTTATTACCGCCTGCTGAAAAGCGACTGCGCTCCAATGATCGCCCAACTGGTGGTTAACGGCAGCAATCTGCAGCGTATCTCCAGCGCCATCGAGAAGCTAAAAACCGGGTACCAGGAGCCGGTGCGGGTGGGGGAGCTGGCCGGGATGGTGGGCATGAGCGTTTCCTCCTTTCACTTCCATTTTAAAGAGATCACCGCCATGAGCCCTCTGCAGTATCAAAAGCGCCTGCGGCTGATGGAGGCCCGCCGCCTGATGATGGTCGAGGCCGTGGACGCCGCCGGAGCCGCCTACCGGGTCGGTTACGAAAGCCCCTCTCAATTCAGCCGGGAATACGCCCGGATGTTCGGCAATCCCCCGGCCCGGGATATTAAGGTGCTGCGCTCTGTTGCCGCGGACGCCTAGAGGAAAAATTGATGTTCAAGCTATTGTTGATTACCGCTCACCCCTCCCCGGTTTCCTTTAACTTCGCCCTGCGCCACGCGGCGGTGGCCCGCATCGCAGCGGGCGGGGGAGAGACCCTCACCAGCGACCTCTTTCAGATGGGATTCGGGAGCCTGGCCGGGGAAGGCGACTTTAATAACTACGATTCTGCGCTGCCCATGGACCTGATGGAAGCCCAGAAAAATGCCCCCCGGCATGGGGGATTTGTCCCGCAGATCCTCGCCGAGCAGGAAAAGCTGGTCGCCGCGGACGCGGTGATGCTGCAGTTCCCGATCTGGTGGGGATCTTATCCCGCTCCCCTGAAGGGCTGGATCGACCGGGTGCTCAGTTACGGCTTCGCCTACGGTCGCAGCAAAACCCTGCCGGACAAAAAGGTGCTGTATTCGGTAACCACCGGCGGGGTTTCCGGGCCGGAAGAGGTGGCCGAATACCATCGCCGTGTCGATGCCCTGGCCGAAGACGTTTTCGGCTACCTGCGCTGGGAAATTCTGCCGCCCTTTTTCGCCCACGACCCCGATGCCCGCAGCGCCGAACAGCGCAATACCCTGATCCGGGAATTCCAGGATCACCTGGCCCAACATTTCGGTATTTGAGGGGGATTGGTTATCTTCAAAAAAACAATGGTTGCATGGCTAGATGGTTTTCGCCTTCGGCGAAGGAAAGACGACCCTAAGATCCAAAGATCCTCTTTACGCTGATCGCTAGTCACCATTTGGCACAACCAAATAACCACCGACTCACCCAACCACGGCGCCGCGGGCGCATAACCACCAAACCACCGCCAATGAACATTCGCTATCTTTTCCTGATTCTGACCGTCCTGCTGCTGCTAGCCATTGGCCTGATCTACCTCATCTGGCCGCCTGTCCTGTGGAGTCTGGTTTTCTTGGGGCCTCTGATGCTCCTCGGCCTCAGTGATATTCTGCAACGCAAGCACGCTATCAAACGCAATTTTCCGGTGATTGGCAATTTGCGTTACGCCCTGGAAATGATTCGTCCCGAGATCATGCAGTATTTCGTGGAAACCGACACCCAGGGCCGCCCCATCAATCGCCTGCAGCGCTCCTTGGTGTATCAGCGCGCCAAGCGCGAAATCGACACCGCCCCCTTCGGTACCCAGATGGACGTTTATGATGAGGGGTATGAGTGGATGGACCATTCCATTTACGCTAAATCCGTGGATGAATTTGGCGAATCGCCGCGGGTGCGGATCGGCGGATCGGACTGCCAACAACCGTACCAGGCCAGCATCCTCAATATCTCGGCCATGTCCTTCGGCTCCCTGAGCCAAAATGCCGTCAAAGCCATGAACAAAGGGGCCGGGCTGGGCGGTTTCGCGCAGAACACCGGGGAAGGTGGGATCAGCCCCTATCACAAGGCCTTTGGTGGGGATCTGATTTGGCAGATCGGCACCGGGTATTTTGGCTGCCGGGCGGCAGACGGGACCTTCAGTGCCGAAAAATTCCGGGAAAACGCCGCCGCGGCGTGCGTTCGGATGATCGAGATCAAACTCTCCCAGGGAGCCAAACCGGGACACGGGGGGATTCTCCCCGCCAAAAAAAACACCCCGGAAATTGCCGAAATCCGCGGGGTGCAGGCCTATACGGCGGTGCATTCCCCACCCGGGCACAGCGCTTTCGACAGCCCGGACGGGTTGATGCGGTTTGTGCAGCATCTGCGGGAGCTTTGCGGGGGCAAACCGGTGGGTTTTAAGCTGTGCATCGGCAAAAAGGAAGAGTTTCTGGAAATCTGCCGCGCCATGCTCCGCACCGGAATTCGCCCGGATTTTATTACCATCGACGGGGGAGAGGGGGGCACCGGGGCTGCTCCGCTGGAGTTCTCCAATTCCATGGGTATGCCCATGCTGGACGGTCTGGCTTTCGCCCACGACGCGCTGGTCGGTTTCAACCTCAAAGAGGAGGTCCGCCTGATCGCCTCCGGCAAAATAATCTCCGGCTTTCACATGGTGAGGGCCATTGCCCTGGGAGCGGATTTGTGCAACAGCGCCCGGGCCATGATGATGGCCGCCGGCTGCATCCAGGCCCTGCAGTGCAACACCAATCGCTGTCCGGTGGGAGTGGCTACCCAGGATCCGGGTCTGATGCGCGGGCTGGTGGTGGAGGACAAGGCCGAACGGGTGGCCAATTACCACCGGGCAACCGTCAAGAGCTTTGCCGAGATGGTGGCCGCCGCCGGTCTGGATTCCCCCGATCAACTGACCCGCGGGCATATCCATCGCCGCATCGACGAAAACCGGGTGATGACCTATGCGGAAATATATCCCGAGCCGCTACCGGGGAGTTTATTGGTTGGATGAGTGGATAGGTGGATGAGTGGATAGGGGATTGGGTGGTTGGATAACAAAAAGGCTTCGGGAGGGGCGGAAATCATGACTAAAATAAACACCACAGTTTATTGTCTCTTATTTGTGTTCTCGTTTGGTGCACAAGGTGTGAAGGCGGAAGATGAATCCGTCAGGGTTTTCTTTAAGGCAAAATTTGACTCTGTTGTTACCGTCAGCAAAGTGTTGGCATACGGTTTCTACACTTCTGACAAGGCAGTGGTCCACTACAATGCCGTGGATTCGCTGCATACCAAAGATAAAGGACTGGCAGAGCGAATCTGTGATTCGGTGTTAACCGCAGAAACTGTCTCCCGGGCAAATCACTATTCGATCATCTTGAAGTATCAGGGACTTTCCCGGCGGGACACATCGGCTGTAAAAAGGCTCTTAACTTTTTCCTCCTTCAATTTGGCCTATTCCGATAGTCGACTTCACCAGTATGACGCTTCTTTACTCGGCAAATTTTGGTTTTCCAGCAATTTCGTCATAAAAATCGGCGGTTCTTTCGGCAAGCTGCCCAGGACATTGCGCGCCACAACCTGGGGATTTAAAATGGGCGTAGGCTATAAAGAAGCCTCTTCCGAAGGTTCTTCTATAGTCCAACCTCATATTATCCTGAATTATCTGGTTCTGCTGAATCCCCAAGAGCCGCGGAGCCAGATGCGCCCGCGGGGAAGGGGCTCATTTGGCGTTGAGCTTTTTCTACAATCGACAATGGATGAGACCTTCATCTTTAATGTGGGAACGGCCTATTATTTTAAGGATGATTTTATCATGAAGGGACGGCGGTTCCTAAATTCAATCGGTTGCAGTATTCGAATCTGATTGTGAAAGGGGATTTGGAAGTTACTCAAATCCCTTTATTACGAATCCACCCATCCACCCAACCACCCA
>JAGRBF010000472.1 GCA_020434205.1 Calditrichota bacterium
CGGGTGAGGGTGAGAATCTGTGGACGCCATAGGTTCACGGTGCGCCGTGAACCTGTCTTGCGCTGTAAACCTGCGGCAGGCCCGATTTCTCATTTCCCTTTGACCACAATTTTCCTCATGTTATTTTGCGCGACAAGTTGATTTTTACAGTCCAAAGTCCGAAAGCCCAGCCCCAGGAGGAAAATCCAATGTCCGGAAGAATTTTCAATTTCAGCGCCGGTCCGGCCACCTTACCCCTTAGCGTCCTGGAAACCATTCAGGCGGAAATGCTCGATTATAAAGGTCAGGGAATGTCCCTGATCGAAATGAGCCATCGCTCCAAAACCTTTGACGCCCTGACGGTAGAAAGCGAAGCGCTGGTACGCGAAATCTGCGGGTTCTCCGAGGATTTCCAGACTCTTTTTGTGCAGGGCGGGGCAACCGGCCAATTCGCTGCGGTTCCCCTCAATTTATCCCTGGAGGGCAAGGTGGGGGAATACGTCAACACCGGATCCTGGGCAAACAAAGCCTTCAAGGAAGCCAAACAACTCGGCTATGCTGCCCGGGAAGTGGCCAGCTCTGCAGACACCAATCACGATCATATTCCATCCGGCTTAAAGCCGGGACGCGACGCCGCTTACTTTCACGTCACCTCCAACAACACCATTTTTGGGACGCAATTTCAGGATTTTCCCGAAACCGGCGATGTCCCTCTGGTGGTGGATATGTCCTCGGATTTTTACTGCAAGCGCATCGATCCGGGTCAATTCGGGCTCATTTACGCCGGGGCCCAGAAAAATGCCGGACCTTCCGGGGTTACCATTGTGGTGATCCGCAAGGATCTCCTGGAAAGGAGCCCCAAAAGTATTCCCTCGATTTTCAATTATAAAACGTTCGCCGAGAAAAATTCGCTCTACAATACCCCCAATACCTTCGGGATTTACGTGGTAAACCTGGTGATGAAGTGGATCCGGGATCAGGGCGGTATCGACATCGTGGAAAAAGCCAATCGCGCCAAGGCCAAAACGCTCTATGACGCAATCGACGGGACGGGGTTCTACAAGGCTCACGCCCGCGAGGATTCCCGCTCGCTGATGAATGTAACCTGGCGCCTGCCCAGCGAGGATCTGGAGAAAAAGTTCGTCTCAGAGGCCCTGGAAAACGACCTCAGCGGGTTGAAGGGGCATCGTTCCGTGGGTGGAATTCGCGCTTCTATCTACAATGCCATGCCCGCCGCGGGTGTGGAGGCCCTGGTCGGTTTTATGCGGGAATTCGAACGCAAGAACGGTTAATTAGCGGAGTTGGCCGGCTGTGGTTTAAAACAAATCCGGCCGGCTTTTACCCTTTATTTTCCAGGCATGGGAATACCAGACAACTCACATACGGCCTTATTCCGCACCGGAGATCTCCTTTTTGCAGGTATTATGATCTTCTGTAGCTGGTGGGGCTGGTCCGTTCTTGCGGACGCGACTTCCGCGGGAGAGGTGGCGCTGGTTAGCGTGAACGGAGCGGTGCAATATCGATTGGATTTGAGCCGGGACGGCGATTTCCATTTCGAGGGAACCCGGGGACAGTTTGCCCTGCGGGTCCGGAATAACGCCATTACCGTTGTTGAAAGTCATTGTCCCCGAGCAATTTGCGTAAAAAGCGGGGCTATCCGCCATTCCGGCGAGGTCATCGCCTGTGTTCCCCAAAAAATCCTCATCTTTATTCCCGCAAGGTCCCGCCAGAATGTCCCGGCCATTACCACCGGCTGAGCGCCGGGAAGCCCGCCAGGGAGCTCTGATTGTCATCGGATTGTTGTTATTCCTCTTCGAAGCCTTCCTGCCCAAGCCGCTTCCCTGGATGAAGTTCGGTCTGGCTAATATCGCCACCCTGATCGCGCTTTACTGGATGGGTTTTCGCGCCGCTTTTACGGTCGCGTTTTTCCGCATTCTGATCGGGGCTGTTTTTACCGGCACGATGTTTACACCCGGTTTTTTGCTTTCCCTGTCCGGCGGATTCCTGGCGCTGGCCGCAATGGGGGTGCTGCACCGCCTGCGGATATTTGGGATTGTCAGCGTGAGCGTCGCCGGGGCTTTGGCCCACAATGCAGGTCAGTTACTGGTGGCGGCATATCTGCTCTTCGCCAATAATATGGTGCTTTATATCGCCCCGTATCTGTTGGCCAGCGGGGTTTTTACCGGGGTTGTTATCGGTTATTTAAGCTGGCGGGTTTTGCAACGGTTGGAAAGAGAAGATGGGGTGGGAGGGGAAAACCCGGGCGGATAAAAATCCACCCGGGAGAACAGGTTTAGTCGTTGCCTTTGATTTTCTTGATTTCCTCGTTTAAGGCGGGAATTACTTCGAACAAATCCCCAACGATACCGTAATCGCTGGCCTTGAAAATCGGTGCTTCTTCGTCCTTGTTGACGGCTACAATAAATTTGGAGGAAGACATCCCGGCGATGTGCTGAATGGCCCCGGAAATGCCGACCGCGATATAGAGGGTGGGGGAGACTACCTTACCGGTTTGCCCGATATGTTCGTCATGGGGACGCCAACCTTCGTCGGACACGGGCCGGGAACAGCCGGTGGCGGCGCCCAGGGTTTTGGCGAGATCTTCCAGAATGCCCCAGTTCTCCGGGCCCTTCAGGCCCCGTCCTCCGCTAACAATAATGTCAGCTTCGGTAACATCCAGGGTTCCGGTATTCTCCAGGGCCAATTCCTCGATCTTTACTCTGGGAGTGGGCAGAGAAACGGCTACCTTCTCCACTGTAGCCCCTACGGGGCTATGCTCCGCTTTGAAAGCTTTGGAGCGAATGGTGGCCATGGCAGGCATGGACTTGATGCTCACTTCCCCGAGCAGTTTTCCGGCATACATAGGACGGGTGAAAACCACCTTTGCGCCGTCGGCGCGCATGGCAATGGTATCCTGGGCAAGGGCGGTATCCAGACGCATTGCGGCACGGGGCAGGACATCCCTGGCGGTCGCGGTGGCCCCCATCAGCACCACTGCGGCGCCTTTGGCTTTGGCCACTTCGGCAATTGCGGCGGCAAAGGTATCCGCGGAGAACTTGTCCAGAGCGGGGTCTTCGACCACCACCACATTGGCGATGCCGTATTCCCCGGCCGCGCCGGTGAGACTTTCCAGCCCGTTGCCGATAAAAACGGCCGTGACGGACAATCCCATTTCGCCGGCCAGTTTGGCGGCGGCGCTAAATACCTCAAAATTTACGGAGCGATGCTCGCCGTTGCGAATATCGGCCACAGCTAAAACGGTAGACATAGGTAATTTCTCCTGTAGACTTAAATTCGACGTTAAATGACCTTGGCTTCTTCGCGCAGCAGGCGAACCACTTCCGCGGCATCCTGGGCCCCGTTTCTGAAAATTTTGCCCTCCCCTTTGGCAGGCGGCGGGGTGAGCTTTTCGACCACCAGGTGGGCTTCGGCCAGAGCGGGCTCAACCACCTCGATGGTTTTCTTTTTGGCCTGCATGATGCCTTTAAGGCTGCGGTAGCGGGGTTCGTTGAGATTGCGCTGGGCGCTGACCACCGCAGGCAGGGAGAAGCGAATGGTTTCCAGGCCGCCTTCCACCTCGCGTTTGGCGGTAGCGCTGCCTCCGTCCACATGAAGTTCCAGCACCACGGTAACCGTGGGCAGATCGAGCAATTCGCCAACCAGGGAGGCCATCTGACCGTGGTCGTCGTCCACGGCTTGTTTGCCGAAGAAGATCAGGTCGTACTGTCCGTTTTTGAGGGTTTCCGCCAGCGCTTTGGCGGTAACGGTGGGATCGTCCGGGGTTTTGTCCACGTTGAGGCGAATGGCTTTGTGGGCACCCATGGCCAGGCCTTCGCGGATGGTTTTTTCGATGGATGCGGGGCCCATGGACAGCAGGGTAACCTCGCCGCCGTTTTTTTCGGTGAGCTGCAGCGCTTCTTCAATGGCAAACTCATCGTAGGGATTGATAATATAATTGATGCCCGCTTCGTCGATACCGGTCCCGCCGGGGCCCACTTTTACCCGGGTGGTGGTGTCGGGGGTTTGTTTGATGCACACCGCAATGTTCATCTGGCGCGTCTCCTGATTTAAAGTTCTGATCTGCAGCGCCATTGCCGGAAGCGCTGCTTGTGGCTTGATTCACAAAAATAGAGAAAACCAAATTAGGAATAATCGGCCCGATTGCAACAGATTTTGAAAAATCTTGCCCCTTTCAAATTTAAAAATGCCTTGTTTCACCATAGTGCGACTTCTATATTTGGCGGCTAAGTTAATTCCGGGAGGTGTGGTCTGATCTGTTGGTCGGACGCCCCTCTTAAACCTTATCCAAAAGGAGGTATCACATCCATGCGTACCGATTACGCTTCTGCAGAGCAGATGACGGCCAATCGCGAATGGTATGTGGTCGATGCAGCCGACCAGGTTCTGGGTCGGGTTGCCACCGAAGTTGCCCGCCTTCTGCAGGGAAAACATCGCCCCGATTTCGCACCGCATCAGGACAATGGTGATTTCGTGGTGGTTCTCAATGCAGACAAGATCCGGGTAACCGGCAACAAAGCGGACCAGAAGGTATATTTCCGCCATTCCGGGTATCCCGGTGGAGGAAAGTCGGTCCCGTATCGCCGCATGCTGTCCCGTAAGCCGGAGTACATCATCGAACACGCCGTTCGCCTGATGCTCCCCAAAAACGCCCTGGGTCGCAAGATGTTCAGGAAACTGAAGGTCTATGCTGGTAATCAGCACCCCCACGAGGCGCAAAACCCCAAACCCTTTAACTTATAACCAAAGGAACCGAGATGGAAGTTTATGTCGCCACCGGACGACGCAAGTCCTCCGTTGCTCGAATTCGGCTGACCCCCGGCAACGGTAAAATTACCGTGAACAACCGGGAAGTGCTGGATTACTTCCGCCGGCCCACCCTCAAGATGGTAATCGAGCAGCCGCTCGAACTGACCGAAACCAAAGGTAAATTCGACATCGTTGCCAATATCGACGGCGGCGGCCTTTCCGGTCAGGCAGGTGCCCTCAGGTTGGGTCTGTCCCGCGCGCTCCTGAAATGGAATCCCGATTTGCGCGCTCAGTTGAAGGCAGCCGGCTTCCTGACCCGCGATTCCCGCGAGGTGGAACGGAAGAAATACGGTAAGCCCAAAGCTCGTAAGAGCTTCCAGTTCTCCAAACGCTAATATTGGCTTTTGGCGACTGATTAACTCATTCATCAGACACGCCATCGGATCACCGGGGGGGTGCCCGAAAATGCGGGTTCCCCGGATGAAGTGATGGTGGCGGATGATAAACCCAAGTATAAAGGATCGTAATATGGCAATCAAAGTAGGCTTGGAAGATCTGTTGCGCGCCGGCCTCCACTTCGGGCATCTGACCCGTCGCTGGAATCCCAAAATGCGCCGCTACATCTTTATGTCGCGCAACGATATCCACATCATCGATCTGTCGAAGTCCCTCAAACATCTGGAAATCGCCCATGATTTCGTGAAGGAACTGGCCGTCCGCGGAGAAGAAATTCTCTTCGTGGGAACCAAAAAGCAGGCCAAGGAAATCATTCTGGCGGAAGCTTCCCGGTGCGGCATGCCCTTCATGGCCGAACGCTGGCTGGGCGGGACCCTGACCAACTTTCAGACCATCAAGCGCAGCATTCGCAAGCTGGAAGGTCTGGAGAAGATGGTCAACGACGGAACCATCGATAAGCTCACCAAAAAAGAGCGTCTTACCATCGAACGCGAAATCGAAAAAATGAAGAAGGTTTTCCAGGGCATTCAGAACATGCGCCGCATTCCCGGAGCCGTCTTCGTGGTCGATACCCGCAAGGAAGAAATCGCCGTTCAGGAAGCGCGTAAACTGAACATTCCCGTTATCGCACTGGTGGATACCAACTGCGATCCGGACATCATCGATTATCCCATTCCCGGGAATGATGATTCCACCAAAGCCATCGGTCTGGTGGTCAAAACCCTTGCCGATGCCATCCAGAAGTCCCGCGAATCCGCCCAGGTTCGCAAGGATGAGGAAGAGGCGGTCAGTCAGGAAAAGGCTGCACCTTCCAGCGAAGAAAAGAAATAATTATCAACCTGGTGTTGCGGTGTCCGGAATCCTCCGGACACCGGTTTTATGTTCCCCCTTGCCATGCTCGCGCCTGAGATACTCAAGCGGGGCATATCTCTCCAACACCTTCAGCATGTTAAGGAGCTAAATTAACAATGGCTAATATTTCTGCCGCAATGGTTAAAGAACTCCGCGAGAAAACCGGCGCCGGAATGATGGACTGTAAAAAGGCCCTGGAAGAAGTGGGGGGCGATCTGGAGAAAGCGGTTGACTTCCTCCGTAAAAAAGGCATCGCCAAAGCTGAAAAAAAATCCACCCGCGAAGCCAACGAAGGTTTGGTGGGATCCTACGTTCACGCCGGCGGGAAGCTGGGGGTGATCGTGGAAGTGAACTGCGAAACCGACTTTGTCGCCAAAACGGATGATTTCTCCGAATTCGTTCGCAATCTGGCCATGCACATCGCCGCCGCCGAGCCGGTAGCGGTTACCCGGGAAGAAATGCCCCAGGACATGATCGATCGCGAGCTGAGCATCTACAAGGAGCAGATCGCCGCTTCCGGCAAGCCGGAACACATCGCCGAAAAAATCGCCACCGGCAAGCTGGACAAGTTTTACTCCGAGCGGGTTTTGCTGGAGCAAGCTTACATCCGCGACCCGGACAAAACCATCAAGGATTACGTGACCGAGATGGTGGCCAAACTCGGTGAGAACATCACCGTTCGCCGTTTCTCCCGCTTTAAAGTCGGTGAGGCGTAAACATGCCGGAAAAGGCGGTTTACAAGCGCGTTTTACTTAAACTCTCCGGCGAGTCTCTCGCCGGGGAGGATAAGTTCGGCATCAACCTGGAAGTGCTGCGCAGCTACGCTCAGGAAGTCAAAAAAGCAGTTGATCTGGGCGTGCAAATCGGCCTGGTGGTCGGCGGCGGCAATATCTTTCGGGGTATTTCGGAAGCAGCCCGGGAGATGGACCGCGTTTCCGCCGATTACATGGGGATGCTGGCCACGGTCATTAATTCCATGGCCCTGCAAAACGCCCTGGAAAACAGCGGCCTCGATACCCGGGTGCAAACCGCCATTCCCATGAACCAGATCGCCGAACCCTTTATTCGCCGACGGGCTCAGCGCCATCTGGAAAAAGGCCGCGTGGTCATTTTTGCCGCGGGAACCGGGAATCCCTATTTTACCACGGACACCGCCGCGGTGCTGCGCGCCATCGAAATCGAAGCTGAAGTGATTCTCAAGGGAACCCGGGTGGACGGCGTTTACAACGCAGACCCGGAAAAAGATCCCACCGCCACAAAATACGATGAACTCTCCTACATGAAAGTTGTTAAAGACGGACTGAAAGTCATGGACACCACCGCGATCACCCTTTCAATGGATAACCGTCTGCCCATCCTGGTGTTCAATATGGATAAGGAGAACAACCTCAAGCGGGTTCTCCTGGGCGATCCTATCGGAACAAAGGTAAGAGGTTAGTTATGTCGATTCAACAGATTCAAGCAGATAGCAAGGACCGCATGCATAAGGCGGTCGAACACGTTCAGTCTGAACTGGCCAAGGTACGCACCGGTCGGGCAACCCCGGCCCTTCTGGATTCCATCAAGATTGATTACTACGGCTCCATGACCCCCCTGAAGCAGGTGGCCACCGTTTCCGCGCCCGAGCCGAGATTGCTGGTGGTTCAACCCTATGAAAAACGGCTGATCGCCGATATCGAAAAGGCCATTCTGCAGGGCGATCTAGGTCTTAATCCCAATAACGATGGCAACGTGGTGCGCATTCCCATCCCGGAACTCAGCGACGAACGACGCCAGGATCTGCTGCGCCTGGTCAAAAAATACTGCGAGGAAGGTCGGGTTTCCATTCGCAATGTGCGTCGCGATGCCAATGAGAATGTCAAGAAGCTGGAAAAGGACCACGAGGTCTCCGAGGACAACAGCCATGATGCTCAGGATGAAATTCAAAAGCTGACCGACAAATACATCAAACAAATTGATGAATTGCTCACCCATAAGGAAAATGAACTGCTCAACGAGTAGGGCGGTAATTTTCCCTTGATCCTTTTTGAAGAGCCGGATATTTTTTATCCGGCTTTTTTTATGCGAACCACCGCCAGGGTACGGAGATGCCAATTTGTATCCTTTGCTATTCCCTCATCGTCCCCGTGCCCTGGCGGTTAAATTCGAGTTGAAACCGTGTCCGGAAAACCCAAAATCCTGATCGTCGCCGGGGAAGTCTCCGGGGACCACCACGCCGCGGATCTGGTAGCCGCTATCCAGGCCCGAAGCGGAAACCGCTATCAATTCCTGGGTATCGGCGGCGATACCATGCGCGGCCACGGGGTGGAGTTGCTCTATCATATTTCCGATATGGCCTTTCTGGGAATCGCCGAGATCATCCGCCACCTGCCTTTTATCAAGCAGGTGAAACGCGATCTTCAGACGGAAATGAAGAAGGGGGTCGAGGCGGTTATCCTGGTGGATTATCCCGGATTTAACCTGAGAGTGGCCCGGGATGCCGCGGAGCTCGGGGTGCCGGTGATCTACTATATTAGTCCGCAGCTGTGGGCCTGGGGGCAAAAGCGGGTGGAGAAGGTGCGCCGCTACGTCGATCTGATGCTGGTGCTTTTTCGCTTTGAAAAAGACTTTTACGCCGGGCACGGCATCGAAGCGGCTTTTGTGGGCCATCCCCTGGTCGATCAGATTCGTCCTGAGGAAAACGATCGGGCTTTTCGGGAGGAGCACGGAATTCCCGAAGGCCGCAGGATTTTGGCCCTGCTTCCCGGGTCTCGTAAAATGGAAGTGGCCAAACTCTTACCGATAATGGCGGAAAGCGCCCGGCAACTCTGCGAAGAATACGATGTTCTGCCCATTATTGGGAAATCATCGCAGCTACCCCAGGCCCTTTACGATGAGGTCCTGCCCAAAGATCGGGAATGGCAAACGGTTACCGGGCAAACCCACCGGCTGATGCAGCACGCCTATCTGGCCATGGTCGCCAGCGGCACCGCCACCCTGGAAACCGGGTTTCTGCAGACCCCCATGATGGTCTGTTACGCGGTAGCCCCGCTAACCTATTACTTCGGCCGTATGGTGATCAAAATCCCCAATATCGCCCTCGCCAATATTGTGCTGGGCAAAGCCGCGGTACCGGAATTTATTCAGAAGGACCTAAACGTACCCAATCTGGTTCGGGGAGCTGGGCGCTTTTTGAGGGACGAGGGGTATTACCGCTCAGTCCGGGAAGACCTGAAAGGCATCCGGGAGGCCCTTGGCGAACCGGGCGCCTCCCAACGGGCCGCAGCTGAGATTGTTGAATTTTTGGATATAATCCCCCGCACCTGAAGCACCCCGGCTCCCGCGGCGCTGCCCCAGCAGCGCCGTTTGTTCCCACCTGTTAAAGCGCGAGGTTCCCCACCACCTCATCACGGGAGTATACGATCTTGCGGACCGTTTCCGTGGAAAGATAGGGGAACTCCTCCTGAAGCATGCCAATAATCTTCTTGGGTTTGTGATCGTCCTTCATATCGCAAAACTTCTGCCGGATATAAAGGTCCCGCACCGCCCGTTCGTTCAAAAATCCCTTTTTAAGAAGAGTATGATACTGATCATCGGTTAAATACTGATTCAGCGGATTCATACGCATCAGATTCTCCTTTGGTTTAGACATACCTCGCCCTTTGGGAAAAAGTAATTG
>JAGRBF010000473.1:0-2590 GCA_020434205.1 Calditrichota bacterium
TAGCCACAACACCGGCGGCTGCTAAAATAAATATCGGCAGCCCTCTGAAAAGAGTTTAGCGAAAAAATCGGAAAATTTTTGAAAGGCTCCATCCGGGATGCGGGGATGGGAATATTCAGGCGATTCAGGCACTTACCACAGCGGTCTGACCTTCGACCATCTCCAGGGCCGCGTTCAGATGTTTTTCGATAACCGACGGGGTCTGGGACAAAACGGCGGCGATTTCATCGACGCTCAGGCGCTCGTACAAATAAAGCCCGAGCAACAGGCGATTTCCCTGATCGAGATTCGCCAGGCGGTTTACGCAGGCTGTGGTGTTCAAGTGCATGGCCATTTCATTCTCCCTGATGTGATAAACCGTATCTAAGAAATTGGCTGAGCCACGGGTAGTTTTTCGGATGCCAGAACGATTTGCTCTCCCGTTTTATTGGGGAAATCGATAACTACCGGGCTTTTCAAATTGATGGTGACCTTTCCCCCCATTCCCTTGAGGGTTACCAGACAGAAGAGGTCCACCACTTCGTTCGACGAAAATATTTTTTTGACCAGTCCCTTGGGCAACTCCTTGCCGTATTCCGGAAAAACCAGCAAGGGATTCAGAACCGGAAAACGGGTGTCGGGGTCATCCACGGAAAGCAACCAGCGAAAGGGTTTGTATTCTTCATCATCAATCACCACGTAGCGGTTAAGCTTTTCGAAACCTATGATGCCCCGTTGAAATGAAATAATATCTTTTTCCGACAGATCCAGACTTCCAAACTGCTGGGTAACAATTTTCATTCACATCTCCAGAACTAATAACCAGGTAGCTTGCAATTCCCATACCACACAGCGGGTGTCTATGGATTCTTTTCAATAAGAAACAGCTACTTAGCACGTGTTAATAATTTTTAAGCCTCTCAGATCCGGGGGATAAAACCCCGTCAATGGTCGAAATTCCGACAGGGAGCTTGTCTGCTTTTTCAACCCTTTACCTGAAATGGTGGTAATTTTCCCGCAATTCAGGGAAATTTTACCGAACCTGCCGCCTGGCGGCGATAACATCATTGTTATTGTTGGAAGGCATCCTGCCAGAAAGATTTTTTGCCGGGTGGCGAGTACCTGCGGTAGCCGCGGAAAACCATTGGTCGGGGGCCGGGGGCCGAGGCTCACCAGCCCGCGGGGGAGGCGTCGCCATTTGCCCTTTTAAATAGCGACAGCTTTCCGCTGCTATGGGGAAATTTGAGAATTATATCCCAAACGGGTTGGGATGAAGATCAACAAATCGAAAACGGGGAAATAATTTAGCGAAAAGAATCTGGCCCCGAGGTTCAAAAAAAAAAGCCTGGTCCCGAAGTTAAACGTCGGGGCCAGGCTTTTGCTGCAGACAGGTAAACTTTTTATGAGAGCTTGTAACGGACTTCCCGCATCAATTGCTCAAAATTCAACCCGTCATCCTTGGCCAGTTGAATGGCTTCGCGGAGATAGTACTCATCCAGGGTATGGTAGTAGTCGTTGAGATAGAGCATCACCAGCTCTTCGGAATCCCGACGACTCCACTCCCCGTAGACCGACTCCACGGTTAGCAAACGACTTAACTTCTCCACAAGAAATCCTTTCTCAATACATACGCTTAAGTGCATCCAGTGCCTCACTTAAATTATCGGCAACAACGTCTGCTTCCTTAAGGTATTTAGGAGAAAGGGTGGTAGCCAGGGCGATGCAGCGCATTCCGGCGGCCCGGGCAGCGCGGATGCCCAGCGGGGCATTTTCCAGCACAACGGTTTCTTCCGGATCCACGGAAAGTTGCTGGGCGGCTCGCAGAAAAGGCTCCGGGGCGGGTTTGGCGAAGCGGAAATCTTCGGCGGTGATGATGGCCTCGAAACGGTCGGTCAGACCGAACTCTTCCAGGGTGCGGTAAACCCAATCGGGTTCGCTGTTGGTAACCAGGGCGGTCAGCAGTCCGCGGTCCCCGGCCCAGTCCAGCAATTCCAGCAGGTCCGGATACAGTTCGATATTCTTCAGCTCGTCGTAATAGGCAATTTTTTTGCGGATAATGTTGCCTGCTTCTTCGAACGGCAGGTTGAATTTGCGGGTGAACTGGGAAGCGATTTCCTCCGCGCCGGTCCCTTCGATCACAAACAGTTCTTCCGGCAGCATTTCGATGCCGTATTCCGCAAGGGCGCGGCGCCAGCCCTCGTAGTGATCCTCCATACTACGGACAACAACGCCGTCAAAATCCAACATTACCGCTTTCATGAGCTCAATTATCCTTTAAAACCCGGATTCCGATCCGTATTCAATATCCTGATTGCGCTTAAACCCCAGATTGCCGGTTCTCAACATACCTTAGCAAACCGCAGGTCATACTTTCATGTTCGACATCACTTTGTGAAAAAAGACTCATTATCTAAACTTTGCTCAGGGTCCGGAAGTTCCCTTTCCCACATATTCCTGATACAGGGATTCCAGCATGCTGCGGGTGCGCAGCCGCCTTTGCCGGGCTCCCGCCTGATGTAAAGCGGCCATCAGGGATTGTAATTCCTCCGCGGAAACGGCAAAGTCCAGAGCGGTAAAGTCGCCGTCCCGGCTTCCGGGCCGGAAAACAATC
>JAGRBF010000473.1:2688-8617 GCA_020434205.1 Calditrichota bacterium
CCTTCTTTCACAAAAATGACCTTTTCACAAAATTGTTCGATCTGTTCCAGGTGGTGGGAGGCCATCAGCAGGGTAATCTCTCCCAGCCGTTCCAGGAGCAACCCGACTTCCTGCTGCCCGCCGGGGTCCAGCCCGGAAAGGGGCTCATCCAGCAGCAGCACCTTCGGTCCGTGCATCAGGGCCGCTCCGATCTGGGCGCGTTGGATCATCCCCTTGGAAAAGGCGCTCAGAAAACGATCGGCGGAATCGACCAGGCCGGTCATGTCCAGCATTTCCGCAATCCTGGCGTTCAGGGCCTCGCCGTCCATTTGGTGCATTTGGCCGGCAAAGCGAAACAGTTCGCGCGGGGTAAAATGGCGAAGCCCTTCCTGGCGCTCCGGCACGTAGCCGACCAGACTCAGGAAGTCGCCTTGCTCTGGCGGGCCATTAAACCGTATCTTTCCGGTGTCGGGAAAAATAAAGCGGAGGATCAGGCGGAACAGGGTGGTTTTTCCGGACCCGTTACCCCCCACCAGCCCAATGCGATCTCCCGGAAAAATGCGCAGGTCTACCCCGCTCAGGGCAGGGCGCGAGCTTCCCGCATATCGTTTTTCGACGTTTTCCAGAGCAATCAGGGCTTCCATACAATTTTTCCCGCCAATGAGGGGATTTCCCCGGTTTCAGGTATCACTCAATAACAATGGACCGCGATCTTCTGCGGTTAGTTGAGTCCGCCATTAATGCATATACGGTCTAAAAACCCGGCGGTTCTGTAAAGTTGATCACGGAACACAGCCATAAAAAGCGCCATCTTGGATACCGGAGTTGGTCCTCCACAAAACATATTAAGCGCGCGCCATTAATCCAATTTCCCCAACCACAAATTTTATTTTTTAACCCTTTAGATACAAAGTGTCCCGGTATGAAACATTTTGCCCCCAACACCTCTCCGGCTTTTACCGCAGGAATAGACTGCCTGGCCTTGCCGGAAAAATTCTCCGGGGCCGCTTACTACATCCACCATCTGACCCGGAACCTGCTGGAGACCGAGCGTCGCTTCGCGGTGGTGATATTCTGCAAACCCCGTCATCGCCACCTCTACCAGCCCTTTTTGAAACCGGGAGACCGGGTGGTAACTCCATCTTTTAAAACCCGGGCCGGTCGAATCCTCTATTACGAATACGGTCTTTCCAGGCGCCTGCGCCGGGAAGGGGTCGATCTTTTCCTGGCCACCCACTACCTTTGCCCCCCGCGGCATCCGGCCTATCGGATCGTCAATACCTTTCACGATCTGGGATTTGTCGAACATCCGCGCTATTACGGATGGATCCGGCGTTTCTACTTCGGACGCCGGTACCGCACCTTTCTGGAACGGGCAGACCTGATTTTCGCAGTCTCCCACCTCACCCGTCGCTCTCTGGAGCGGCGGTTCGGGGAAAGGGTTCCCCCGGTTGAAGTGGTTTATCCGGGAACCGACCACCTCGCCGACGGGGAGCCGGGCAACGGCAAGCTCAACGGGGTCTCAAAGCCGGTGATGCTGGCGGTCAACACCTTTGAGAAACGCAAGAACATCCCGGAGATCATCCGGCTGTTCCGGTATCTGAAGGAGGTTCATCGCTTTCCTCATCAACTGTGGCTGGTGGGGCAGCGGGCTAACGGGTGGCCGGAAATCCGCCGGGCCATCGCCGCCTCCCCGGTCGGGGCGGACATTGTCCTCAAAGAACACCTGTCCACCGCGGACCTGGTCCGCTGCTACCGCCAGGCGGAGCTGTTCGTCAACATGTCCGCCTACGAGGGTTTCGGCTTTACCCCCATGGAGGCCATCAACCACAATCTTCCGGCGTTCCTTTTCCGCAACGCGGTTCTGGATGAATTGCTGCCGGAAAATCCCTATATTTTTTCCCACCTGGAAATCGAAGCCTGGGGGGATCAAATTGCCCGGGCGCGGGTAAACCAGTATCGGGAGCGGCTCTCCCCCGATTGTATTTCGCAGCTCAACTGGCAGCGTTCCGCCGGCAAGGCAGCCGCCCTTCTGGAAGCCCTTTGGTCGGGAAACCTTCAAAAAAGGAGTAGGGTGCCGAGCGACATAGCCCTATAAACAGGTAAAATCTCCCCGCCGCGCTCCGGGGGCATTTTTCTCAAACAAAGGATTATCGGTTGTATCGCAATGAGATCCTGGCGACCATTCGCCTGGCCCATCATTTTGGCAGCGCCTTTACGGCAGACCAGACCTACCGCTATTTGCGGGTTGCCATGGCGCGTCCCCTTTTCGACCACAGCCTGGCCACCCTGGTTGCCGAGGGAGTGGTGGTAAGGGAGGATGCCCTTTATTTTGAAGATCTGACCGCCACAACCCGCTGCAAAAAGAAGTGGAGCCGCGATCTCTTCGGAAAATACCGCAAGGATTTGGGACGCCTGGTCCGACTCCCGGGGGTGCGTTTTGCCAGCCTTACCGGGGCCAACGCCTTTGAATCCTGCGCTGAAAAAGACGATATTGACCTGTTTTTCGTCACCCGGGCAGACACCCTGTGGCTCACTTATTTCGCAATGGTTATCTTCACCAAAATCAAAGGATTACGCCCCACCTTCTGCATCAATTTCCTGGTGGACGAAAAACACCTGCACATCGAGCAGCAGGACTATTTTACCGCGGTCCAACTGATCCAGATGATCCCCCTCTGCGACAGCGATATCGGCAAAGCGCTGCTGGGGGCCAATCCCTGGATTTTTGACTACCTTCCCAACGCAGACCCCGGTTTGATCGCACATTCTTTTTACCGGCTCAGCCGCCGCCACAAGCGGGCAAGCCTTTTCCCGCCAAAATTTCTGGCGGGGATAAATCGGCTGATTTACCGGAGTTATCGCCATCACCTGGCGAAAAAGTATCCCTCGGAAATCGGCCGCGGGCTGGACCTCCGTCCCGGAATGGCCAAACTCAACCGGCTGGACCACCGCGATCTTTATCAGGAAATTTACCGCAAAATCGATCTGGAAATCGCAGCGGAATGTCAGGCATGAAGGTACTGATCACCCATTCTTACTATCTGAACCTGGACCCCAAGGAGCTCCGCGCTGGGAAACCTTATCCCCCGCTGGCCCCGCTTTCCCTGGCGGCCTGGCTGGAGCGGGAACCCGGGGTTTCCGTGGCGGTTCACGATGTGATGTTCGATCGGGGGCCGGAGGCCCTGGCAGAGCGGGTTGCCGCGGAAAAGCCGGACGTTTTTATCCTTTACGACGACGATTTCAATTTCCTTACCAAAATGTGCCTGGAGAACATGCGCGAGGCGGTATTTTCGGTGATGGGGCAAATCCCCGCCTGCCCGCTGATGCTGGCCCACGGATCGGATGCCGCGGACCAGGCCGCTCTCTACCTCGAAAAGGGTTTCCATTACGTTGTGCATCGCAATGCTGAGGGCATCATCCTCAATATGCTGCGGTCCTTTGCGGAGCATTGCGATCCGGAGGCCCTGCGGGAATCTCCCGGCCTGTCCTATTTCGCCAACGGGCAAGTGTTCCAGACCCCCCAAACCCTGAAAAATCTGCCGCTGGAAGAAGCGCCCCTGCCGGCCTGGGGCAAAATCGACCTTGCCCCCTACCGCCGGTTATGGACCTCCCGCCACGGTTATTTTTCGCTGAATGTGGCCACCGCCCACGGCTGTCCCTACCGCTGTAACTGGTGCGCCAAGCCCTTGTACGGACGGAGCTACAAGGCGCTTTCCCCGGAGAAGGCCGCCCGGGAGTTTGCCTTTCTGGCCGGGGAGCTAAAGGCGGATCATCTCTGGGTAACCGACGACATTTTCGCCCTGAAGCCGGGATGGATTTCCGAGTTTGCCGACCACTTGGCAGCCGCGGGGGTCCGCATCCCCTACAAATGCCAGAACCGCGCCGATCTGATTACCCCGGAAAATGCCCGGGAGCTGGCCCGCTCGGGATGCCGGGAGGTGTGGCTGGGGGTAGAATCCGGCTCTCAGAAAATTCTGGACGCCATGGACAAGGATGAGGATCTGGACACCATCCGCCGGGCCACCGCCCTGCTGAAGGAGAACGGCATCCAGGTTGGTTTTTTCCTGCAATACGGGTATCCCGGGGAGGAATTCGCCGATATTCGCGCCACTTTGCGGCTGCTCCGGGAATGTCTGCCGGAGCATATCGGGATTTCGGTTTCTTACCCCCTCAAGGACACCCCCTTCTACGAACGGGTCAAGCAGGAACTGGGCGAGAAACAAAACTGGCGGGACAGCGGGGATCTGGCGGTGATGTTCAAAAGCCCCTACCATCCCGATTTCTACCGGGCCCTTCACCAGTATACCCACCATTACTTCGGATTTATCTCCCTGCTGCGCCGCCAGCCGCTGGGCAAACGACTGCGCCGCCTGGCCGCCCAGTACCGCCATATTCCCGGGATGCTGAAATACCGCCGCCTGATGCAGGCTTACCTATGAAACTGGCCCTCACCCACACCTATTTTATCGCCGAGGATCCGCACGAACAGGCGGTGATGAAACCCTACCCTCCCCTGGGCCTGCTCTACCTCTCGGCCTGGCTGAAGCAAAACGGGGTTCCCGTTCACCTGATCGACACCACTTTTTCCACCTACGACGACCTTCTGGGAGAATTGCAGCGAATCCGACCGGATATTCTGGGCATTCACTGCAACCTGCTCACCAAAATGACGGTTCTCAAGCTGATCCGCTATTGCCGGGAGCACGGCATTATCGCCCTGCTGGGGGGACCGGACGCCATTACCCAGGCCCGGGAGTTTCTGGATTACGGGGCGGATATCATCATCGCGGGAGAGGGAGAGGATCCTCTTCTGGCGGTGATGCGCCACCTCGAGACCGGCGGGAGCTTGCGGACGCTGCACCATATTCCCAATCTGGCCTTTAAGGAGACCTCCGGGAACATCGTCCACACCGAACGGCAGGCATCCAAACGCCCCCTGGACGCCTTTCCCTGGCCGGACCGGGAGGCCATCGATCTGGAGCGGTACCTGGAAACCTGGCAGAAACACCACGGGCAGCGCTCCGCATCCCTGATTACCGCCCGCGGCTGCGCCTTTACCTGCAAGTGGTGCAGCCATTCGGTCTACGGCTGGACCCATCGCCGCCGCAAGCCGGAGCAGGTGGTGGCGGAAATCCGGGCATTGGTGGCGCGTTATGCGGTGGACCATCTGTGGTTTGCCGACGATGTTTTTACCGTCAACAAACGCTGGTTGCAGAAATTCCACGGTCTGATGCAGGAAGCCGGGATCCGCCTGCCCTTCGAGTGCATTTCCCGCGCCGATCGCCTCGATGAAGAGATGGTGATCCTGCTGCGGGATCTGGGCTGCTACCGGATCTGGTTTGGGGCGGAATCCGGCTCCCAGCGTATCCTGGACGCCATGTCCCGCGGGGTAACCCGGGAGGAAATCGCCCGCGCCACCCGCTGGTGCCAACAGCACGGTTTGCAGGCCGGGTATTTTGTGATGTTCGGGTATCCGGGAGAGGAACTCAGCGATATCTACCAGACCATTGAATTTGTGGAAACCCAGCAACCCGATATTTACCTGACCACGGTAGCCTATCCCCTTCGGGGCACTGCCCTGTTCGGAGAGGTGGAGAAGGATATTCTGGCGGATAAAGGCTGGGAAAAGCACCTGCAGCGGGAACTGGACATCCGCGGGCGTTTTACCCGGGACCTCTATGACTTCGCCATCAAAAAGCTGGCCAGCGATTATCGCAACCGTCAGCTCCGGGGACGCCTGAAGCCGCTGCACAAACGGCTTTTCCACTGGCTGCGCTCCCGCTATTGCCACCTGCAAATCCGCCGCCTGGCGGGCCATAAAACGTGAGGGTACGAGGGTACGAGGGGGAGAGCTGCCTGGGGCGCCGTGATTGGGTAAAATGGTGGTTAAGATGAATGGTTTTTGAAAGACGGCCCAAAAAGGCCCAAAATTCGACAATTTAGATGA
>JAGRBF010000474.1:0-9171 GCA_020434205.1 Calditrichota bacterium
ACAGGACTACAGGACCACAGGACTAAAGGACTAAAGGACTACAGGACTACAGGACTCCTCAACCACCCAACCACTCCGACACTCCGACACCCCGACACCCCGATACCCCGATACTCCGACACCCCATTACCCGCCGCAGGCGCCAACCGCCATTCTTTACTCATCCAACCCCGCCTCCGCCAGGGCAATGGCGCTGCGCAGGGCATTGGATTTGTGCACCGTTTCCTGAAATTCGCGTTCCGGGTCGGAATCCGCCACAATGCCGGCTCCCGCCTGAAAGGTGGCCACCCCGTTCTCCATCACCAGGGTCCGGATGGCAATGCAGGTGTCCAGATTGCCGGAGAAATCCAGATAACCCAGCGCCCCGGCATACAAGCCCCGGCGCTGCGGCTCCAGTTCTTCGATGATCTCCATAGCCCGGACTTTGGGAGCCCCGCTAACCGTGCCGGCCGGAAATGCGGCCTTCAGGGCGTCAATGGCGTCCATGTCCTCGCGGAGGCGGCCCCGCACTTCGGAGACGATGTGCATAACGTGGCTGTAGCGCTCCACGATCATGTTTTCGGTGATGTTGACGCTGCCGTATTGCGAGGCCCGTCCCACATCGTTGCGACCCAAGTCCACCAGCATGACGTGTTCGGCGCGTTCTTTTTCGTCCCCCAGCAGATCCGCCGCCAGGCGGGCATCTTCGCTCTGGCTGCGCCCCCGGGGACGGGTGCCGGCAATCGGGCGAACGGTGATCTCCCCGTTGTCCACCCGCACCAGCATTTCGGGACTGGAACCGATGATGTGCCGGTCGCCCAGCTTCAGAAAATAAAGGTAGGGAGAGGGATTAACCAGGCGCAGGGCCCGGTAAACGTCGATGGGAGGGGCGCTGACCTTCCGGGTAAATTTCTGGGAGAGCACCACCTGGAAAATATCGCCCGCCTTGATGTAGTCCTTGGCGCTGCGAACCGCCTCGCAAAAGCGGTTTTTCTCGAAATTGGCGGTTATGGGAGAATGGGGGTGGTCGTGCGGTTCGGCGATCTGAAGGGGTCGCATCAGGGTCCGGCGGGTTTGCTGCAGTTCGGCAATACCCGCATCGTAGCAGGCCCGCAAATCGCTGCCGTCCTCAAGAAAAACATTGGTGACGATGTGGATCTGGTGGCGCAGGTGGTCGAAGGCCAGCACCGTTTGATAAAGGCCGAATGCGGCAATCGGTTCGTCCAGCGTGGCATTTTTTTCGGGTAGTTTTTCCAGAAAACGAACCGCATCGTAGCCGAAGTACCCTACCAGGCCCCCCACAAAGCGGGGCAGATCGGGATTGCTGACGAAACGGTAGCGGCTGAAGGTGTTTTTCAGATACGTAAAAATATCGCAGGTGTGCACTTCCCGCGCCTTTCCCCGGGAAACAGTGACCTGCTCTCCGTCGAAGAGGATAAGGGTCCGGGGTTGATGCCCCAGAAAGGAGTAGCGACCCATGGTCTCTCCGCCTTCCACGGATTCCAGCAGGAATCCCTCTTCCTCCGGGCCGCACAGTTTCATGAAGGCGGACACCGGGGTGAGGAGGTCCGCCACCATGGAAGTGGCCAGCGGAATCACATTGCCGTGCATGGCCAGTTGCTGGAATTCTTCAAATGTCGCTACCTGCATGGTTCCTCCGAAATGGGCAAAAAAAAACCCGCCGGTTGAAGGCGGGTTTTTTTTGAAATGTCTGTTGAATTTCAATCAGGATAAAACGATTCCGCCTTCGCTCTGTGAGGAAGTCCACCACCACTTGGAAAGGGTCGAGATGCGAAATTGATCCGTCATGTTTCTTTTCTGCGTTAAGATTCGCGACTATATTAGCCACGCGGTTTATTTTTGTCAAGATAAAATCGCCGGGGCCGAATTTTTGCCCGGGACGGGATGACGAACAGGAGATACGCGAATAGGACCTTCATGCCCCTTCAAATAAAAAATTTTCTGGAAAACCGGGATCTGAAACTCCTCCTTCTGGATTTTTTGATGCTGCTGCTCCTGCTGGTTAATCTGGGATTGATCCTCTTCGACTGGATTTTCAGCAGTGCCGTGGTTCAGGGATATTTACAGGCCTGGCTGCCGGCGTTCTACGCCTGGTATCGCCACACCATTCATCTCGACTTTGTCCGAATAGACCTGCTTTTTGTGGCCGTTTTTGTCGCGGAACTGTTGTTTCGCTGGGGGGTGGCCGCTTACAGCCGGACCTACCACCGCTGGTTTTTTTACCCCTTTATCCACTGGTACGACGTGCTGGGCTGCATCCCGGTGGGTTCCTTCCGTTTCCTGCGTATTTTGCGGGTTATCACCATCGTGGTGCGTTTGCAGAAGCTGCAGTTGGTGGATCTGACCCGGACCTATCTGTTCGAGGTCTTCAGAAAATATTACGAGGTATTGGTGGAGGAAATCTCCGACCGGGTGGTGGTTAACGTGATCAGCGGAATCCAGAGCGAAGTCCGGGAGGGGAATCCGCTGGTGGAGCGTATCCTCTCGGAAGTTATTATCCCCCGCAAGGGTGCCCTGGTCGGGTGGCTGTCCCACCGGGTCCGGGACATCTCCAACCACGTTCACGGCGCTTATCACGAGGACATCCAGGCTTATGTGGACCGTCGCATTGCCGAAGCGGTGGCCAAAAACGGGGAAATCCGCACGATTGCCCTGGTGCCTCTTTTGGGAGAACCGATTGCCAAAAGCCTGGAAAATACCATTGCCGACATCGTCTACAATGTCATCAACGGGATGATTATCGATCTGGCATCGGCGGGAAATCAGGGGGTTATTGATGATGTTGCCGACGTGGTTATCGACACCCTGCTCAAAGCGGATCGGGAAGGAGAGTTGGAGACCGTCGCCCAGCAGATGGTGTTGCAGGCGTTGGAACTGATCAAGGAGCAGGTGCAGGTTCAGCAGTGGAAAGTCCGGGAGGCCCGAAAGGACTGACCTCCCGGCAATTAACCTGTCAGCGGGGACCGCTCCGAATCCGCTTCGGGTTCTCCGAAGGTCGGACTCGGCCCGCAAGTTGGGGGAATTTACATCTGCCCGGCTTCTTTTTCGGCCACCCGCTTCAGATTGCGCAGGCCCTTCTCGTAATCGGGACCCAAAAACTTCTCCATCATCAATCCCATAATCCGGCCGAAAGGATATCCCATTTCCGAAGAGAAATACCAGGTTGCCCGGACCCCGTTGCCATAAGGGGTAAGCTTCCAGTCCGCCCGGGCCGGTTTGGGCTCCTCGCGAAAATAAAGCAAAATATCCACCGCGGAATCGGGAGCCACCCGGGTAATCTCCATCGTCCCCGAGCCGACCTTGTCCCCTTCCCAGGAATATTTGTGCCCTACCTGGCCGGGTTCTCCGGCAATGCTGGTGGCGGCGCCGGGTTCCATTTCATACCACGGGCTCCATTCGTTAAAACGGTTGAAGTCCGAAACCAGGGCATAAACCAGGCTATCCGGGGCTTTGATCTCAATATCCTTTTTCAGGCTGACGGTGGGGGAAAGAAAAAGGGGGACGACCAGAATCAGAAATGCTAGCACTCCGGCAATAACGGCGGCAATTTTGACAACTTTGCTCATTTTTACAGTCCTCAGGTGTTTGATTAAAGGCGTTGTTCCCCGCCGGGGAATCAAGACGAATAGTGCCAAATTACCCCCAATATATCAGGGTGATTTTCAAAAATCAAACAAAAAGTGAACAAAGGTTCACTTTTTAGGGCAAAAAAAAGGACCGGAATAATTTCCGATCCTTTTTGAGGAAAACTGATGTGGGTCTAATTGGTCTGGGAAAGGAGAATCATATCTCCCAGGACGTGGGCGCTTTCATCGAGGAGAAGGTCCTTTTTGTCCTCTTCTTCCGCGGCCTCGGGATCTTCATCGTGGAAACTGTCCTTCTTACCGGACTCCTTCAGCTCCGCGCGGCGTTTGGTTTCGTTGAGGGAAAGGGTTCCGGTATTGGTGTTTTTCTCAAATTCGTCGATGTCTTCCAGCAATTTGGCATAGTCGGCATCCGCGGAAAGACGGCTCTCGTGGCGTTTCTCCAGAATGGGCAGATAATCGGTCCGGAAACCGTTGCTGTAATTATAGCGGGTGCCGCGGATTTTATCGTAAAGCAGGGCGTTTTTGCGCGAACTCTCCCCGATTTCCATATTGCTGAGACGGGAGGGGAAGGTCACGTCCGGGGTAACCCCGACATGCTGGGTGCTGCGACCGTCCACCCGGTAAAACTTGGCGATGGTCAGTTTGAGCTGTCCGTATTTGGTTTCGCGGTCCCGCAGGTAACGGTTGAGATCTATGGCGTTCTGAACGGTTCCTTTGCCATAGGATTGGCTGCCGATAATGATGCCGCGGTTATAATCCTGAATGGCGGCGGCGAAAATTTCCGAGGCCGAGGCGCTGAGGCGGTCGATCACCACTGCCAGGGGACCGTCGTAGGTGGTGCTGGGATCGGTATCCCGCTCCACTTCGATGCGCCCGGTGGAGTTGCGCACCTGCACCACCGGACCTTCGTCGATAAAGAGGCCGGTTAGCTCCACGGCTTCGCTGAGGTAGCCGCCCCCGTTGCGTCGCAGGTCTACAATCACCCCGTCGACGTTTTTCTCTTTAAACTCATCCAGAAAGCGATGAACGTCGTTGCTGGTGCTTTTGACGTTTTTCTCGCCGCGCCGCATTGCCTCGTAGTCGGCGTAGAATACCGGAATTTTGATGACCCCGAAGGTCATCTTGCGGCCCTCGTGCTCCAGTTCCAGAATTTCGCTTTTGGCGGATTGATCCTCCAGCTTGATCTTGTCCCGCACCAGAGCGATGGTGTCCGGAAGGGCGCCCAGATCGGCATCGGCCTTAAGGACCTGCAGGCGCACCACGCTGTTCTTTTTGCCGCGGATCAGCTGTACCACGTCGTCGATGCGCCAGCCAACCACATCCACGATCTCACCCTCCGTGCCCTGACCCACCCCGAGGATGCGGTCCTTGGGAAACAGCAGACCGGATTTGTCGGCCGGGCCGCCCGGCACAATTTCCACCACCCGGGTATAGTCATTTTCGCTGGAGAGACGCGCCCCGATGCCTTCCAGGGACTGGCTCATCCGGATCTTGAAATCGTCAAAGTTTTTGGGGGAAAAGTAATTGGTGTGCGGATCGAAGGATTCGGTCAGCGCGTTCATCAGCAATTGAAAAACATCTTCGCTCTGGGTTTGCGAAAGGTCTTTTTCGATACGGGCGTATCGTTTGGTGAGCAATTCCTGGATGCCCGCCCAATCCTTTCCGGCCAGTTTGAGGTCCAGGGCATCCGCCTTCAGGCGTTTGCGCCACACCTCGTCCAGCTCCGAGGCGTTGTGGGCCCATTCGGCCTCTTCGCGATCCTTGACCATGTACTCGTCCAGATTATAGTTAAACTCGGTCTGGAGCCGCTCGAAAACATAGTCGAAACGCTCCTTGACCCGCTGCTGATACACCGCGAAGATGTCGTAGGCGGGACCCAGTTGCCCGGACTGGACGATGTCGTCAAAGCTGTTTTCATGCAACCGGAAGGCGTCTATATCGCTTTGCAGGAAATAAAATTTGCCGTAATCCAGTTTTTCGATATAGCGGTTGAAAATGTCCCGGGAGAGGGAGTCGTTGATCGTTTTTTTGCGGTAGTGGTTCTGCAGAAGAAGCTGGCTGATCAGCCGGCTAACTTTGCGGTGCTCGGGCTCCGGCCGGAGGGAGGGGAAGGTCAATCCCTCGTTGGGGCGATCGATAGCCCAGGCGAAGCTGGTCACAAAAATCAGGCAAAAGAGGATAAAGCGGTTTTTCATGAAAGGTTGCCTCTGGGTAAAATCCTGAAAATCGGTGTTAATCATTTATTTCCTGTGATAGACAATATTACTACCATTCGATTGGCGATTTGTTTCTCAACACAATTTGAAAGAGAAATTTTTTCCACCTGCCCGGAGAAAAACAGCTGTTAAGGTTCCCGAAAATACCGCCGGTTGGCGGGGAGAAACAAATAACGCAATAATTCAGCGCTTTTCAACCGAAAAGGTGCCGGGCGGTTTTTTGGAACAGGCATCTCCGTGGCGGGATATTTTTCCGGTTGATTACGTTTATGCGGAAGGGTTTCCGGCCAAAGTTTTATTTGTTTGTTTGGCGAAATCCTGCGATAATGCTATTGTCGCAGAAAATGGACGTTCGCTGTAATTTACGGTCGGATTATACCGACATTTTGTGAATGGCTGGCGTTGGCTTTTGGGCCGCTGAATTCGAAATTTCCGGCACTTCGGAAGAGGACGTTGGTTGGGATTTTTGGCTACGTGGGCATTCACCTTTGGACGAGGTTTGGAAATGTTGAAGAAGCTCTGGTTGCCTGGGGCATTGTTTTTGTTATGTTTACCCTTCCTGATGCCGCTCGCTGCACAGGAAAACGCTTCCCGCTCTCCCTCCGCCTTTACCGAGGAATACGAGGTGAAAATTCGCGGACATATTGCCACCCTTCAGCAAATAATGGCGGGTTTTGACACCCTGGAAAAGCTGGACGCCGTTATTCTTTCCCGCATTTCCGCGGACCTGGACGGGGTGTTGAACCAGCTTTATTACATGTCCAGTATCGACAACCTGGTGCGGCAGGCGGTTTCCCGCCAGTCCCAGGATTACGCCTTTTTGCAGTATGAGGTGATGCTGAAGTTTACCGTCAATACCCTGCAGAACCGCGCCAATCGGGTGGCCCAATTTCGCGGGAGCGTGCGTTCTCCGGATCTGATTTCGGCATTAGGGGGAATTCAGGTGGATCTAAACAGCTTGCTTGCGGATTACAACACTGTGCTGAGCGGGGTGCAAAGCCGGGGGCAATAAACCGCAGTACGGCTATCCGGCCAATTGCAAATGAAAGACCTGATCTGCGGGAACCAGAGCATCGAAAATTTCTTCGTTGTGAGAGATCATCAGAATGGCGGTGCCGGCTTTCTGGCGGGCATACAGCAGGTCGATTACCCGGCGGATGCTGTCAAAATCAAGACCGTTGAGGGGCTCGTCCAGAATCAGCAGATCCGTTTCCAGGAGGAGGGTGCGCAGCAGGTTAACGCGCTGTTTCTGGCCGCCGCTGAGGCGGGCAATGGGTTTGTTGAGAAACTGCTCATCCACCTGAAGGTCGAAAAGCTCCCGCAAGCGCCGCCGGATCTCCTCATCGCTAAGGGGACCGGGCAGGGGAAGTCCCTGAAAAGCCTCCCGAACGCTGGCCTTCAGGTTTAGCGCTTCATCGGCGTGTTGGAAAACCATCCCAATGTGTTTCCCCCAGATTTTTTTGCGCCACTGCCCGCGCGGGGTTTTGTCCGAAAATTGATGGGGACCGATCTCCAGGGAGAGATTCTGGCAGGGCAGCAGGCCCATAACCACCTTGGCCAGGGTGGTTTTGCCCACCCCGCTGGCAGCCTTCAGATAAACCATTTCCCCCTTGTAAATCTCCAGAGGAACCGTCTTGCCGTCGCGGCGGATCTCCATGCCGCGGTTGAAAACCCGATACCCGCTGTCCATGCGCAGCACCCGCCGGTCGTGACTGGTGGGCACATCCGCCTGGGCGTTGGTTTGGGCCAGCCAGTTGAGGTAGGCCCGCGGTTGAAAATCGTTTAGCTTGAGCTGCTGCCCATCGCGAACCAGCTCCCGGAAACAGATATTTTCCTCGAGGTCCGGGTAGCTGCGGAACACCTCGCTGATCATGGAATAATCGTGGGTGATCAGCAGGATGGTGGCCGGCTTGCGGCGGTAACAATCCATCAGAATGTTGAGAAAGCGGTTGCGGAAGTGGTTGTCCAGACTGCCGGTGGGCTCGTCGAAGACGAACATCGCCGGGCCCGCTTTGTCCTCGCGGATGCGGCGACGCATTTTTTTAAAGGCCATCGCCAGCAGAATGCGCTGCTTCTCCCCGCCGCTGGGGCGGTGGGACTTGGGATAAACCTTGAGGATGTCCCGCACCGGTCCGTCATCCTCGCTGGCCCAGAGGTGGCGCAGGATAGCCCCCTCGTCCACCGATTCGGCCAGACTGCCTTCGCGAAGCTGCTCGCCGAGGCGCAGGAGGGGATTGAGATGGCTGGATGGCTCCTGGAAAACGAAAAAACCGTTTTGTTGAATGGCGCGGGTTTCCGGGATTTCCAGATAAGTGGGGTAGGAGAGATCGTCGATGCGGATATTGAGCTGAAGCGGGTCCAGCAGGCCGTATACTGCCCGGGACAGCATGGACTTGCCAATCCCCGATTCGCCGAATAAAAAGGTGATCTTATCCGGCGCCAGGGAGAAATCTTCTATGTTGATAAAGGGCGGTGCTTCGCCTTTGGCAATGCGGATCTGCAATACGGTGGCCGTCCTGCCGGTTATTTCAACTGGTCCATGCTTTCGATAATATGACCCACCAACCCGTATTTTTGGGCTTCCACCGGAGACATCCAGAAGTTGCGGTCGGTTTGCTGCTCGATTTGCTCGATGGGCTGACCGGTCTGACGCGCAAAAATTTCGTTGAGGCGGTGGCGCATCTTGACAATTTCCTGGGCTTCGATGCCGATGTCGGTTGCCTGGCCGCGCACCCCGCCGCTGGGCTGGTGGAGCAGAAAGCGGGTATTGGGCAGACAGTAGCGGTCTCCCACCGGCGCGGCAACGAAGATCAATGCCCCGGCGCTGGCGACCCAGCCGGTGCCGATAATTTTGACTTTCGGCTTCACGAAGCGAATCATATCGTGAATGGTATCGCCGGATTCGACGTGACCGCCCTGGGAATTGATAAACAGCTTGATGTCTTCATCGGATTCGTTGGCCAGAAAAAGGAGCTTTTGGCTGATCTCTTTGGCGACTTTCTGATTAATCTCGCTGCAAATCATCAAGGTGCGGCTTTTGAGAAGACGGTCGAGGCTGTTTTCCTCTTTGCCGTTTTCCTTGCCGTCGTCGTTGGCATCAAAATAGGTCATCATAAGGGGATTTCTCCTGATTTTGCGGGCGCCCTCATCGGCGCCAGGAATATTTAGTCGACAAAGATAACATCATTCGTGAGCCATTCCAACAATTCTCGATCAAGTTCCCTGGCGAGCCGGTTGGGAGAACTTTTGCGGACCATTACCGGGGCGGTGGTTTTCCGAATAGCGGAATAAGGGGGAAAAAGCGCATTTTCGGTGGGAATCGGGACTAAATATTGAAATTCACATAAAAAGACTTTTCAGCGCTGTGG
>JAGRBF010000474.1:9263-9440 GCA_020434205.1 Calditrichota bacterium
ATTCGGAGTAAATCTTATGAATACCATTTTCAGACTGACCTTGAACACGTGTCTAACGCTTCTGCTGACGGCGGTGATTTTTGCCGAGGAGGGGGAGCAGTGGCAGCAGTTCCGGGGACCCCATCGCAACGGCATCGCCAGCAGCGCCGGCATCAAAACCGCCTGGAGCGGCGAGGC
>JAGRBF010000474.1:9449-10678 GCA_020434205.1 Calditrichota bacterium
TGTTCCGCAAGGAAATCGGCCAGGGTTTTTCCGGGATCTCCGTCGCCGGGGACGCCTTTTACACCATGTTTGCCACGGAAGGCGACAGCACCGAATACCTGGTGGCCTATAGCCGGGAAGATGCCGCGGAAAAGTGGCGCTATCCGGTGGGCAAAATGTTCGTCGACCAGTTCGGCAACGGTCCGCGCTCCACGGTAACCATAGACGGGGACCGCCTTTATGCCCTGGGATCCACCGGGACCCTTCACGCCCTGGATCGCCAGAGCGGCAAGGCCCTCTGGACCGTCTCCTTCCCCGAACAATTTGAGGCCCAGGTGCCGCAGCGGGGATTCTCCATGTCCCCCCTGGTGGACGGAGAGCAGCTGATTATCGAAACCGGGGGCTATTCGGAACGCACCGACAGCACCCGCATCCTGAAAAACCATATTGCCGCCTTCGAGAAAAACAGCGGCAAGCTGCGCTGGCAATACGATCTGGATCCCGGGTTTGCCGGGTATTCCTCGCCCTTTATCCTGACCTTCGCCGGGGTTCGCCAGTATGTTTTCGTCACCTCCCGCAAGGTTTTCGGCCTCAGCACTACCGGCCGAAAGCTCTGGGAAACCGATGCCGCCCCCTTTACCGTGGGCATGCCGGTTCAGGTTGGAGAGGATCGCCTGTTTATCGCCGCCGCGGATGACGCCGGCTGCAAAATGATCCGTTTGTTCAGACAGGGAGACAGCATTGCCGTGGAGACCCTGTGGTCCAATCGCAACATGCGCAACCATTTTAACAGCTCCTTGTATCAGAACGGCTGTATCTTTGGTTTTAACAATGCCACCCTGACCTGCCTGGATGCCGGCAGCGGGGAGGTAAAATGGCGCAAGCGCGGGTTGGGCAAGGGTTCGCTGATCGCCACCGAAAATCACCTGATCATCATCAGCGATACCGGCAAGGCGGTGATAGCCGAGGCTTCCGGGGAAGCTTACCGGGAGGTGGGCAGCTTCCAGGCCCTGGCCGGGAAATCCTGGACCTCTCCGACCCTGGTCGACGGCCGGTTGTACTGCCGGAATCTGACCGAGATGACCTGTTATGATTTGAAGTAAGGCGGGAGTAGCGAAAAGCGAAAAGCGAAAAGCGAAAAGCGAAAAGCGAAAAGCGAAAAGCGAAAAGCGAAAAGCGAAAAGCGAAAAGCGAAAAGCGAAAAGCGAAAAGCGCAAAGAGAAAAGCAAAAAGCGAAAAGCGAAAAGCGA
>JAGRBF010000475.1:0-7411 GCA_020434205.1 Calditrichota bacterium
TCAGATACAGGTAATTGGGGGAGGGTAGGGGAACCGTATTGACAATACCTTCGGTTTTAAAGGACCATTGGGTTTCCCCGCTTGCGGCATCCACCGCGTAAACCATACGTTCGTTGGTGCCGATGTACAGAACGCCCTCATAGTAGCTGGGACTGCTGAAAATGGCGCCATCGAAATCCCGCTGCCAGATCAGGTTGCCTTTCTCCAGGTCCAGCGCGACCAGTTTACCTTCCGAGGTGCCGAGAAAAGCCCGGCCGTCTCCCAAAACCGGGTGAGAAAAAACGTTCCCAAGCAGTTGCTTCTCCCACAGCGCCACCCCGCTGCTCAGGTCCAGGGCAAATACCTTGCCCTTGTTATTGGCAAAGATCACCTTGTTGCCGGAGAGAGCCGGGGAGCTTTTCACCGGAGCGCCGGCGTCAAATTTCCAGATCTCCTCGCCGGAATTGGCGTTGAGGCAAATCAGGTTGTGGTGGATATCCCCAAACAGCAGCATATTGTCCCGCACCGCGGTAGCGGTGCTGATATCCGGGTAAAGTTTGTCGAAGAAACGTTTGGAACGCAGCAGGTCGATTCCCAGGATGGAGCGTTCTCCCATCTCAAAGGAAAGATACAGGCGACTTTTGTCTATGGTGGGCACGTTGGTCATCGCCGGGCCGATTTTTCCGCTTTCCACCGGTTCTCCGGTTTGATAATCCAGCATATACATCATTCCGCTGCGGGTGGTGGCCAAAATACGATCGCCCAGGGCCAGGGGATGGTCGGTTACCACGGACTTAACTCCGCGGTCCCAGAATTTGGTAAGGGGCGGTTCGATGTCCGTGGTGGAAAAGTGCTGGTGTTCCGCATTTCGTCCCAGCATCAGCCAGTCGCGCTGCGGATCCGCCTGGGCGACCACCTCCTTATCAATTTTGATTTTGGGGTCGCAGGATGCCGCCAGCAGCAGCAACAACACCGGAAACATCCGGCGCAGCAGGTGGGGAACAAGGCCTTGTTTCATTAGAAATCCCATCCGAAGAAAAATTGGGTGTACCAGGTGTTTTCGATCGATTTAAAATCCGTCCGCCGCCCCATATCCCAGCGAAGCACCAGAAATCCACCCAGATTCAGGCGGGTGCCGAAGCCCATGCTGCCCAGCAGGCCGTCGTAATCGCTGCCGTTCCAGGCATTGCCGGCATCTACGAATAATGCCCCGCGGATCCCCGGAAATACCATGGACATAAAGGGGAATTTGATCCCCAGGTAATCGATAAAAGGAAAGCGCAGTTCGTGAGAGGTAAAGGCGATCTTCTCCCCGCGAACCGACCAGCGGTCATACAGGCGCAAATCCCAACTTCCCCCCAGCACGTAGTAGCGGGTCTCCCGCCCGTCGTTCAGCAGGCCCAAAAAGCGCACTGCGTAAGTTAACTTGGGATTGATCCGGAAGTAGTGCCGGTAATCCGCCAGAAAGGTCCAGTAATTAACGTTGGAAAAGCGGAAATCGTAGGTGTTGGCGATGGAAAAATTGTAGCGATGCCCTTCGATGGGGCCGGTATAACCCCAGATCGAATTGTCGTGGATAAAGGAAAGGCTATTGGCCGATAGCACCGCAAAACGCCGCTCCGCCCCGGAAATTTCCTTGTCCGAATAACTGAGGCTGGTGTTGAACTCGAACCGTTTGAAGGTGGAGAAGGGATAGCTCAGGGTAAAGAAGCTGCCCACCCGGTCCTCATAAAAATAGGATTCCTTGAAATTGTAGTTGAGGCCGGCAAAACGGAACAGCCCGTAGGCGTAATTGGTGCGTTTGCCCAGGGAAATTTTGGAAACGGCAAAGTTGGTGGCTTTAAAAAAGTCGTCCCGTCGTTGGGCGCTGTTGTAAAGCAGGAAATAATACTGATCGTTGCCCAGCATATCGGTAAAGGCGAAGAGGGCGCCGCCGTTGGTTCCCCAAAAAGGGTCCTGATTTACCTGGGTCTGGGCAACATCCAGATTGTATTTCTTCTTGTAATCCAGTTTGGCAACAACCTTGTTGCCGGGAACCCGCCCGGGATGCCAGTGGCGGTTGGCGTGGATCGGGGCACTTTGGGCCACCACCGAGGCACTGTCGATGGCGCCCGGCACGTCCTCAATACTGCGGATCTGAAAGCTGCTGCCCTCAAATACGGCAAAGAGCATACGTTGGTCGTCCATCCATTCCGGGTGGAAGGCGGCGTTGGCAAACCGGGTAATCTGCCGTAGCTCCACATCCAGGTAACTGCCGTTTTGCCAGTCCGCTATCCCGGTAAGGTCTGCGATCCAGATATTGAGGGTGGAATCGCGGTCCGAGGTAAAGGCGATGTGCTTGCCGTCCGGAGACCAGGCCGGGGCATCGTCCTGATAATTGCCGGCGGTCAGATAATAGGTGAGGTGCGTTTCCAGATCGTAAATGAAAAGGTTGTAGCACCAGTTTCCCCCGTAAGTGGTGCGATCGGATGAAAATACCAGCTTTTTGCCGTCCGGCGAAAAGCTCGGAGCGCGGTCGTCGTAAAAATCATTGGTCAGCTGGGTAATTTTTTCATCCGCCAGATCCAGGACAAACAAATCGTTATGGCCGTTAAACCGCAGCCCGGAAAAGACGATGCGATTGCCGTCCGGGGAAAAGGCGGGGTTGGTGATGCCCACCATGTCCGGCCAGGTAAACTTGCGGATGATGTCCCCGCTGGGGATGTCGTAAATATAGAGGGCGTCGTTTTCACCGCTTTTGGAGGAAAAGGCCATCCACCCGTCTTTGGAAACATCCATTTTGTTAGAAAAGATGTGAAAGGTCTCGAAATCGCTGGAGCGCCCACCTTTCACCAGGATCTTCAGCTCTTCCCGGGAGGCCGGATTCAGTTTTTGGTAAGGGGTCTGATAAATATTGAGAAACCCGGAGCGGTTGCCGACAAAGATCACCTGCTCGCCCTTTTCCGGGTCCTTGTAATAGGCGGGCTGGAAATTGAAGCCCTTGCGGACAATGGTATTGGTTACCATCCGGGAAAAGTCATGATCTCCCAGCATGGGGTAATATTTCTTTTTGAGGTGATACAGCCATTCCTCGTCGAACTGCTTGTAGTCCAGTCCCAGAACCTCCTGGAAAACCCCTTCGAAACGGTTGTACTTCCAGATATTCTCCAGCATTAACAATAATTTCTCGTCCCCGTAGGTCTCCGAGATGTATTTGAGGATCGCCTGACCCTCCTTGTACATGGTATAAGTGCCGTTGATGGCAAAAATGCTGGAAAGAGGCACGATGTAATTGTGAAGAACCGCATCGCGGATCACCATTTCCGCCTGGGCGTCCCATTCCGAGGACCAATGTTCGGCGATGCCTTCCACAAACCACAGCGGGGGATAGGTGCCGTCGAAGCGCCCGTGCTCCTTGTTGGCAAAATAAACCTTGGCGTGCATAAAAACGTGAACCAGCTCGTGGCGGATCACCTTCCTGAAGGCGTTAATGCTGCCATTGCTGGGAATAACCACCCGTCCTTTCAGAAATTCGAAAAAACCACCCACCCCTTCCGGAATAAAGCCCGGGGTAATATTGGTCTGCTGGAAGTGCAGGTGAGAGCTGTAAAAAATGAGGGGGATGCGCCGGGTGATCTGGAAATTGAATTTATTCTCCAGGTCAAGGAAAGCCTCTTCGGCAAAGTAGGCCCCCCGCTCGGCCAGAGTTTCCATCTCCGGATAGTAGTAGATGTCAAAATGATCCGTCTTGAGGATTTTCCACTTGAAATCGGTATACTGAACCTTGTTGCGGCCGAAGTAAAACCATTGGGACAAGACGGTGGAGGAGCCGGAGAGCAAAATAAGGCACATCAGCACCCAAACTGGCTGCCTGGCAAAGGCGTTACGCATAGGTGACCTTCCGTTTAGCGATGCATTTTGGCCGGAGCGCCTGTTCGCGGTCGCGCAGAAACCGGATATAAAGCATTTTAAAAGATAGGGTTTTTACAGGGCGGAAAAATCCCCTAAAAAGGTCATTCTCCGCAGTTTTTTCGGTAAGATAGCCGGTTGTGGCCGCAGCAAATCTGTGCTGGTACAGATTAGTTCTCGACAAAAATAGGTCAAAAATCAGTAATTCCTGCAACAAAACTCTCAAAAACACAAAATAAAATCCGGATAAAAACCGGAATCAAATATCCATAACAGACCTTACGTGCCAATTCCATTTTTGATCATAAACCACGAAATCGCGAAAGCACGAAAGTTATTTCAGTTTGGTCCTTGCCGGCAACAGACCGTTCCGGGACCAAGGCTGAAAAGGGTAGGTTATCGCCGTACGCCCGGGAGGATTGCGTCTGGCAAAGGAAGGACATAAGTAATTCGCGCTTTCGTGATTTCGCGGTTAAATAGCAGAAATCGATTTCGTTGCTCAACATCAGTTCATAACAAAAATGATACCAATTGAGCAAAAAATCCCCGAGGTTTAGTAATAATAAGCGTTTAGGGGAGTGCGGGATTTTGAATACCGGACAGAAAAATCCCCAATTCCGGAAAATTTTTTCCAAAAATTCAAAAATCCCGGCCCCATTTTTCCAATTGTTTGAGGGTGGCCCGAAAGTCCCGGGGCAGCGGGGCGGAAAATTCCCTGGTTTCCCGGCTGTTGGGATGCGGGAACTGCAGGGCGGCGGCATGCAGGGTCAGCCTCTCGATGATGGCGGGATTCTCGGCAAAGGGATCTTTTTTCCGGTAGCGGGATTTTACCTCGGAAAGGTCAAAGCGATCCCGGGTGCCGTAAAGCGGATCCACCAGCAACGGCAGCCCGATGCTGGCCAGGTGAACCCGGATCTGATGGGTTCGCCCGCTCTCCGGAAATACCTTGAGAAGGGATAAGGTCCCATACTTCTCCACCAGTTGGTAACGGGTTAAAGCGGCTTTACCCTTGCGGGCAACCCACATTTTTTTGCCGCCGGGATGCCGCTCGATAGGGGCATCGATCTCCCCTTCGGATTCCCGGGGAACCCCGTCCACAATAGCCAGATAGGTTTTTTGAACATCCCGGCTTTGGAAACACTCGTTCAGAAAACGATGGGCCTCCGCGTCCCTGGCAAACAGGACAATCCCGCTGGTATCCCGGTCCAGGCGATGCACCACCAGCAGACGGTTGTTCAGATACCCTTCGCAAAGGGTTTGCAGGGTATCGGCCTCCGGATTCCAACGGTCCGGGATAACCGTCAGTCCCGCGGGTTTGTCCACGATCAGGATTTGCTCGTCCTGATAGATCAGCCCGATCGTCTGTTTGCGATGGTGTTTATCCCGAAAGGGAATGCCGGTTATATGTTGAGTCATCCTTAATAGTCCTGATGCCCAGAGGAACCGGATCCGCATCACCGCAGAACCCGAATGCCAAAGGGTCGATCTTAGTTAGCAGTTACAAGGGCGTGTTGCAGAACGGAATATACGATTTCCCCGGGTCCATAAACAGTCCAATATCCGGAAATCCGGGTCAACTTTTTTGGATTTGGTGTAAATAACCCGAGGGTTGGAAACGTCATAATGTCGGAAAAGCGCAAAACGGGCGGCCATTCTTCCCGGGAAATCGGGAAGTTGCTGCGAAAAGCTCAGGGCGGGGATTCCCGCGCCTTCGGAAAACTGGTGGAGATTTACCAGGACAAGGCGCTGTACCTGGCTTTCGACATTACCCGGGATTGGGATATGGCCCGGGATGCCGCCCAGGAGAGCTTTATCCGGGCCTATCAGCGGATCGATAATTTCCGGGGCGATTCGCAGTTCTCAACCTGGCTGTACCGCATAGTGGTAAACAAATGCACCGATTTGCTCCGCGCCAAAAACCGGCGTGAGGGAATCCCGATCGAAGACCTGGGAGACATTGATGCCGATTGGGAAAGCGGCGAGACCTTTAAATCGGATTCCCTGGAAAACGAGGATCTCAAAGTCGAACTCGGTCTGGCTATGCGGCATCTCTCCTTGGGCCAGAGAACTGCTCTTACCCTGCGATATCTTAACGACTTCACCGTCCGGGAAATCGCCGAGATGATGGGCATATCGGAAAATACGGTGCGTATTCACATTTTTCGGGGCCTGGAAAGGCTGCGCAAATTGGCCGGGTATACCCGGGAAAAGGGAAAGTGATGGACCAGCAGCGTTTTGAATTATGGCTCCCGGAATATTTGTCCGGGGAGCTGGACCCGACCCAACAGGCGGAAATGCAGGCCTGGCTGGCGCAAAATGCCGGGGCCCGGCAGCGGTTGGCCGCCTTCCGGGAAATCCGGGAGCAGCTTGGCGGAGAGAGGCCGCAACCGCCGGCCGGTTTTCTGGAGAACTATCACCGCGCTCTGGCCGAAAACCTGGCCAGAGAGGTGGCCCGGCATCCCCGAACCCGGAAATTTCGCCTGGGTCGTCCCCGGTGGGTTCCCGCCGGTTTTTTGGCGGCGGTTCTGATGCTGTTGATGGCGGGGTGGTATTCCGGCTATCGGGTCGGGGTCGGCAGCGGTGGCGGGGAAGCGGCCTTCCAGGCCCAGATCCTGGCCTTTCCCATTCTCAAAAACGACACCCGGCAAATCGGGGCCTTTCTCTCCGAATCCGAGCTACTGCTCCTCTCCCTGATGCACGTGCCAGGGGATCCCATCCTCAGCGGAGAAGAGTGGCAGACCTTTCGGCAAATGGCTGTTTCCCTGCTGGGTAAAAGCCCCGAACTGCGCCGGGTGGCAGTGGAAGCAGGCGACTATCAGTTGTTGCAGCTTTTAACCCGCCTGGAAGTGCTTTTTTATCAGATTGCCAACAGCGCGGAGGGGGAAAGGAATGCCAGTCTGGCCCTCATCCGGGATATGATCGGCGATCTCAACATGTTGTTCGATCTGCGGAATCTTCAGCGGGTTTTCAAACCATCACCCGATCAGATGCCCGCATAACCCAAACAGGTTTTGACGATGTTGTTTTTTGATCCACGCCTTCCATTGCTTCGCGCCGCCGGTCTAATCCTTCTGGGATTGTGCCTGGGCAGTGGCGCCCTTTTCGGGCAATCCGCCAGCCTTCATTATAAGAAAGGCCAGTTGCACAGTATGAAAATGGAGTGGGAAGATGCCCTCCGGGAATATCGGGCGGTTACCGACGAGTATCCTGGCAGCGATCAGGAAGAAGCCGCACTTTTCTGGCAGGGATTCTGCCTGGAAAAAATTCCCGATCGCCAAAAAGAGGCGTTTCAAGTATTCGGGACCCTGGCGGCAAAATTCCCCGAGAGCGAATGGGGAGACGACGCAATGATGTCCCAGGTTAATCTGGCCGGTCAGTTCCTCCAGAATGGAGATGAACAATACCGGGCCTTTCTGCATCAAAAGCTGGACAACGCTCAGCCGGAATTGCGTGTCCGCGCCGCCCTGGTTCTGGCCAGAGCCGGGGACAAGGCCGCTCTGCCCGTTCTGGAAACCCTGCGGCAGGATTCCGGGGACGAACGCGC
>JAGRBF010000475.1:7421-7705 GCA_020434205.1 Calditrichota bacterium
CTTGCGGACGAGCTGTATCGCAACCTGACCTCTCCCGCAGCGGAAGAACCCCGGGGAGAAGGGGAGGATGGGGCTCTGTTTCGCGGCAGCGACCGCTACCGGCACTACAAAAACCTGCTGCGTTCGGACCAGAACTGGAATGCCGGGCAACTCCGGGATTACGGTTTGTTGTCCGTTCTGGACGATCGCCGTTACGGGGAATATTCCGGCCTGGATGAGGCGGGCAAAGCGGCCTGGTTAAAGCGTTTCTGGAAGCAGCAAGATCCCACCCCCACCACCGAAAA
>JAGRBF010000476.1 GCA_020434205.1 Calditrichota bacterium
TGTGTGCTGACGGTGGGTTCGGATATTCTCAATACCTTCGATCGCCTTGAGGTGGCCGAATTCAGCGCCAAATCGCTGATCGACACCACCGTTTTGGGCCCGCTGGTGCCCATCGGGGAATCGGAGATTTCCGAGCTCGAAGCGGCTTTTGGCCTGGTTTGAGCGGGTTGAGGGCGCCAAACATGCTTTCCGTGTGGTGAGGTTCGAGAGGGGCAATTGAGGAACCATTAATTTTCCCGACCGGCCCGAAAGTTTTTTCTCCCGCTACTGTCCAAGAAATAAAGACGGTAACAATTTCTATTACGGGAGAAATACAGATAAGGACTTATTTCAGCATCATCCGACCGGGGTTCTTCTTGCTGGCTGCCTTGCTTGTGTGGGGCTGCAGCGAAGGGTGGACCCTGCCGCAGACGATTATACCTGGAGCAGAACCGCGGCAACCTCAATCCTCCTGAACGGCAATTCCATTTCCACCAGCGGAACGGCGGTCAGCGTCAGCGGGAGTATTGCCACCATCACCGCCGGGGGGACCTACCGCATCAGCGGTACCCTCACCTCTGTCTCGCGTTAAGGGGGCGCCTGCCGGCCCCAATAAAACTTCCGGCGGTATTGATCGTGCAAGCCGTTGCTACGAAAAACCGCTAATCTCGCAGGGGTATGGTGTCGCTGCCATACCCCTGTTATTTTCCCTCCTTGACCATTTCCACCTGTCCTACTATTTTAACAATTGATGTTACGCGCCAGGACCATTTTTCGATCATAAACCTCGAAAGCGCGAAAGCACGAAAGTATCTTCAATTTAGCCCTTGCCGATGGCAGACCTTTCCCGGACCACAGCTGCAAAGGGTAGGTTGTCGCGGGCACCCGGGATTACTTTACCTGGAAGAGGGAAAACACATAAATTCTTCGCGCTTTCGTGATTTCGCGGTTATAGAGCAGCACAGTATTCCGTTGTGTAACATTCGTTAATATGAGGGAGGACTTATGAGTTTCAAAACAAGCCTGTTTATTTCCCTGGCGATTCTGATGGTTATGCCCCTGGTATCTCAGCCCCAGTACGGCGGAGTCTGGGGTGGTTTGAGCATCAGCAATCTGGCCGAAGATCCCCGGGAAGCAGGAATTAGCCTGAACAAAAGAGCCGGATTTGCGGTGGGTGGGGTGGGCATCCGCGGTTTGTCCGAGATTGTGTTCCTGCAGATTTCCCCATCGTTTGTTCAGCGGGGTTCCACAGTTAAAGGTCGCTTGAGCTATCTGGGTGAGACCATTGAAACAGAGCAGGACTGGAAATTCAGCTATGTTGAGGTTCCGGTTGGATTGCGGCTCCGTTTTCAGGGGCTGTCCGGTCCGGCTTTCTACGTTTTTGGCGGGGGGTACGGCGCGGTATTGATCAGCGCCAAAGCAAGGCCGGAAAGCGTGACCATTAACGGTGTTCCCCAGGATATTGAACAAGAAGAGAGCGACCTGAAAGACTTCTTCAAGAAATACGATTTCGGGTTAAATCTGGGAGGGGGATTTGAATTCGGCCTGGGCGGCAATGCACCGGACTTCCTTTTCGTGGAAGGGGCGGTGAGCATTGGTCTGGCCAACATTGCGGAAAACGACCCTGAGGATGAACAAGTGCGCATAGGGAATATCGCCTTTATGATGAGGGTCGGTCTGCTGTTTTCGGTGGGAGGTTCTGCCGGGAGCCAACAAGGCAATTGAGTAACTACCTGAGAAGGAATTGAAGAATATGATAGGCAAAGCGGTCGCGGATAAACTTCAGGAAATCAACCCCGAAATTGTGAGGAACTGGCGCTCCGCCAAGGAAATCGATTTCAAAAAAGACCGGAGCATTGTTACCGCTACCGATCGGCAAGTGGAAGCATTGCTGATTCCCGAGCTGGCCCGTCTGGCCCCGCAGGCCTCTATCGTGGGGGAAGAGTCCGCGCCGGTAGACCCCATTGCAGTCGCGGAATTGTTTGAGCGGGAGTCCATGTGGGCGATAGATCCCATCGACGGTACCATCAATTTTGCCGCGGGACTCCCCATGTTTGCGGTTTCGGTGGGATTGCTGGCGCGTTCCGCGGACGGATTTGTGCCGGCCGAAGGTATTGTCAGTTTCCCGGCCCTGGGGGAGATTTATTATACCGGCGGCGGGCAAATTTTCCGGCGAATTATCGGGCAGGGGGACGATGTCCCTGTCGATCCGGTGGAAGAAAGCCCCACCCCGATTTTGTTGATGTCCAGTTTCCTGGCCGCCCGCAACCTGATGGGCAGCGACAATCCCTTTGCCAAAAACTTCCGGCGTTTCGGGTGCACCGTGGCCAATCTCACCTACGTCGGAATCGGAAAGGCCAGTGCTACTTTCACCCGCTCCCACATCTGGGATTTTGCCGCGGGTCTGGCCATCGCCCGAAACGCGGGCCTTGTGCCGCGGTTGATCAGCTCCGGAAAAGAGAAGGCCGGATTTTCCATGGGGGATTTTAGCTTTGGGGAGCTCCGGAACAACTGGCGGATTAAGGCCCCCCTGGTCTTATGTAAAGATGAATATTTTGACGAAGTGACCAGTTTGGTCCAGGATTCATGAAAAGGATGGGAATGATGGAAAAACACGCTGCGTTTAGCGACAGCCAGTTTGAGCAGCAGTTTGAATCCGGCCGTCTGGATCCGACCCTGTTTAGCCATGAGGCGCATCTTCGCCTGGCCTGGATCCACATTCGCCGCTACGGGGTTGAGCAGGCCATTCGCAATCTGACCGTTCAGATTCGCGGCTTTGCGGAAGGCCTGGGCGCCCACGACAAATACAACGAGACGGTGACGATTGCAGCCATCCGGGCGGTTTATCATTTTATGCTGAAGGGGACCTGGTCGGAATTCGCGGATTTTATGGCGGCCAATTCCCGTCTGAAAACCCACTTCCGGGAGTTGCTCTCCCAGCACTATTCTACGGATATTTTTACCTCGGAAAAGGCCCGCAGGACGTATCTGGAACCGGAACTGCTGCCGTTTGATTGATCCGCTTGCCGGCCGGTAAGGGTGGTAAAGGGCCTGTCGGAAAGTGATTTTGTAAGGAGGGGGAATCGTGAGCAAAAGAATGAACGTCCTTTTTGGACTCTTGTTGATGGGTGGGGTGCTGG
>JAGRBF010000477.1 GCA_020434205.1 Calditrichota bacterium
ATTAAGCTGTTGCTGGGGCAGCTCAAGCCGCTGGCCGGGGAAGTGCTGCGGGGCAGCAACCTCCGGATTGCCTATTACGACCAGATGCGCGCCCAGCTGGATTCCACCAAAAGCATCTGGGAAAATGTCCAGCCCAATGGGGACACGGTGATGGTGGACGGCAAGCCGCGCCATATCGTATCCTATCTGCAGGATTTCCTTTTTTCCGCGGAACGCACCCGCGCTCCCATCACCCACCTTTCCGGGGGGGAACGCAATCGCCTGCTGCTGGCCCGCCTTTTCGCCCAGCCCACCAATCTTCTGGTGATGGACGAACCCACCAACGACCTGGACCTGGAAACCCTGGAACTACTGGAAGCGCTGCTGGTCGACTACGCCGGAACCCTGCTGCTGATCTCCCACGACCGCACCTTTATCAATAACGTGGTAACCAATACTCTGGCTTTTGCCGGGGATGGGGAAATCCGCGACTATGTGGGCGGATATGATGACTGGCTGAACAAACGGGAAGCGGCCCTGCAGCGCGAGAAGGAAAAGGCTGCCCCACCCGCCCAAAAAGAGGCCCCCCGCCCCAAAGCCAAAACCAAACTGTCCTATAAGGAAAGCCGGGAGATGGAGACCCTCCCGGGGGAGATCGAAGCCATGGAAGGGGAGGTTCATGCCCTGCAGATGAAGCTGGCCGACCATACTTTTTACGAAGACAAGGACGCGGTAACCCTGGCCCGCGAGCGCATCGAGGAATTGGAAAAGCGCCTCACCACCGCCTATGAACGCTGGGAATATCTGGAAGGGCTAAGCGGTTGATTCCCTGGCTGAAACATCACCTGCCCGGATTGCTGCTGGTTGTGGCCATTGCCCTGCTTGCCCGGGAAGCCGCGGCTTTGCTGAAGGCGGAGTGGCATATTGAGGCCCTTACCGTGGCCATTTTGCTGGGTATGCTGCTCAGCAATGTCGCCAGGCTGCCTGCCCGCACCCTGCCGGGAATTCGCTACTCGCTGAAGACCGTTCTCAAAGCCGGCATTGTTCTGTTCGGGCTGCGCCTGAACCTGGAAGCGGTGCTGGCCCTGGGACCCCGGGTTCTTCTGCTGGTGATTTTTTACGTCGCCCTCACCCTGGTACTGGCCTACCTGTTCGGACGATTACTGAAGATGAACAGCAAACTGGCCGTGCTGATCGGGGTGGGAACCGGTATTTGCGGCGCCTCGGCGGTGGTGGCAATGGCCCCCTGCATCCACGCGGAGGAAGACGATGCCATTATTGCCGTTTCGGTGGTCAGCTTTTTGGGCGCGGTGGGGGTGCTGATCTATTCCGCCCTGGCCACCAGCGGACTGGAGATAAGCGCAACCAGCTTCGGGATTTGGTCCGGGCTATCCCTGCACGGGGTGGCCCACGCCCTGGCCGCGGCCTTCGCCATGGGGGAAAAAGCCGGGGAAATCGGCACTTTTGTCAAAATGTCCCGGGTGGTGATGCTCGTGCCCGTCTCACTGGTTCTGGCCTACCTGTTCCGGGATGGAAGCCGGGGACCCACCCGCACGGCTTTCCCGGTTTACGTTCTGGGATTTGTCGGGCTGGGGTTGCTCAACACCTTTTTCCCGCTGCCGCCCTGGCTGCTGCAGCCGCTCAAATGGCTGGGCTCCTTTTTTATCCTGATGGCCATGACCGCCATGGGCCTCTCGGTAAATTTTAAAAGTATCGCCGGAAAAGGCGGCCCCGCCTTTTTGCAGGGAATCATCATTTTCGCCATCCTGTCGATGTTGAGCTTTGCCGCCGTAAAAGTTTTTATTGACTGATGTTGCGGGCAAACCACAAAGCCACAAAGCCACAAAGAGTACCAAGTTTACGTGAGTTAACCTGAAGGGAATTGTTGTTTATTTCATGTGTTGAATTGGTATATCTTGGTGCCTTGGTGGTTATCATTTAGAACTGCGTAAGATTAGTAGTCTCCTGATGTTGCGCAGCGAAATAAATCCCGCTATTTAACCGCGAAAACAAGAATATGAAAGCCATTCTATACGACCAATTCGGCGGACCGGTCTATCCGGATCGCGTTGCAG
>JAGRBF010000478.1 GCA_020434205.1 Calditrichota bacterium
TCGACCGATACGCTGCATCGCCTCTCAAAAAGCGCCTTTAGAGACCCCAAAATTCCCTAAAATTCACCCAATTTTCTAATTATCAACACGCCCTAGGATCCTAGGATCGCTTTTTGTCTTTCAGTCTATAAGTCTTTCAGTCCATAAGTCTTTCAGTCTACAGGTTCAGAATGAGCATCAACCGCCCCCCGAACCCGTAGTTGTTCCGGGTTGTGCTCCCCCCCGGCACAAAGGCGACGGTGCTGCTCCGGGGATAGCGAAACAGGCTGGTTACCAGTTGCCAGCGGTCGGTGGTGGTGGTCCAGTTGCCGTACAAGGTCCAGTTGTCCGCGTCCCAATTGCGCAGCACAAAAAGGGAGACCCGATCCAGCAGTCCCACCGGGTAGTCTACGGACACTGCCGATACCTGAAAGGGGTTATCCCACAGGGAAAAATCCCGGGACAGGCTCACCGCCATATGCTCCCCCAGGAGGTGCAGGCCGTTGCCGAGGGGAAAGGTGTAATCGGTTCCCCCCATCAAAAATTGCTGGTAGGGATCGGCCAGAGGCAGCAGCGTTTGCAGGTCCTGCCGGGCGGTAACCGCCTCGAACCACAAGCCCACCACCACGTCCCAGCGGCCATCGATCCCAAATTTGTATTCGGGATATTCGATAAAGAGCTCCCCTAAAGGATTAAAGCGAACGTAGCGGCGATTGGCGCTGAAGCCCAGCTCCCCCCCGATAGCGGGAAACTGCAGGCGCCCACCCCATTCCGGCTTGCGGGGATGGCCGTCCAGAATATCCCAGCCGTGCGGCTCTGTATTGTCGTAGAGCATCCAGGCCCACAGATTGGCGTTGTTGAGGAAATAATAGCGCCCCAGCAGCCCCTTTACCCCACGGGTAATTTGCAGGGGATCGCGGGGATCCAGGCCGTCGAACCACATCAGGGGGCGCAGCAGGAATCCCGGACCGAAGTTGATTTTCTGAAGCCCGGCGCGCAGTTCGTATTGGGCGCCGCTCAGGCGAATCCACCAGCGGTAGAATTCCCGGGAAAAATCCTGATCGTAGCGGTCCTTGTAGCCGTTGAGAACGTAATCCACCCGGGCATCCCAATTCCCGGGAATCGCCGCCGGGAATTCCAGGCCTACCCCCGGCTGAATCCGGGAGACCAGTTGCCAATTGCCCTCTTCCTGGGCAGTTCCCCATGCGGAAACCTGTAAAACGGGATCCCAGCTCTGGGCGGAAGTTGAAAATGCGGCGCCGATGAGGGGAATCAGAAGCAGGAAAAATGCGGAACGCCGCCGTTTGGCAATCATAATCAATCCACGCGTTTTGTCGCCGCAGTCAGTAATCGGGCCTTTTCACTTCCCCCGCGAACGCGCTTTCCCTTGCGGGGTTCCGGAGCAGGGCGGGTGGTATCCTGGTAAGCGGGCCTGCGGTTTACGGCGGCACAGGATGGTCCCTGTCAAGATCGAGGTTGGCGGCAAAAATTCAAAGTTGTTAATAAACTCGTTGGGAGGAGAAGCGGAGGGAATCCACAAAAAAGGACGGGAAAGTATTGATTTTGCCCATCAAGATTTTTATCTTTTGAAAAATTTCAAATAATAGAAACAGGTGGGCGCCCTCGATTTTATCCCCTTTCCCGGAATTTCCCGGGCATTCACAGGAGAATTGCCATGAAACGACTGCAAGATCGCATCGCCATTATCACAGGAGGGGCCCGAGGTATCGGACTGGCCACCGCCACCCGCTTTGCCGAAGAAGGGGCAACCGTGGTGATCTGGGATGTAAACCCGGACGAAGGCCAAAAAGCCCTGGACACCTTGTCGGAAAAAGGCCTGACCGGACACTTCATGCCAGTGAACGTAACCGACGGCACCGCCACCGAAAAGGCGGCCGAAGCGGTGATGGCCGCTCATGGCCGCATCGATATTCTGATCAACAATGCCGGGATAACCCGGGATGCCCGTCTCGTCAAAATGACCTCCGAACAATTCGACCAGGTAATCGACGTCAACCTGAAGGGGGTTTTCAACTGCACCAAAGCAGTGGTCCCGGCCATGATCGTTAACAATTTCGGGCGGATCGTCAACACCTCGTCGGTGGTCGGGTTATACGGCAATTTCGGGCAGACCAATTACGTGGCCACCAAAGCCGGGGTAATCGGGATGAGCAAGGTGTGGGCCCGCGAACTCGGCAAACACCGCATCACCGTTAATGCGGTGGCCCCGGGGTTTATCGCCACCGAAATGGTGCTTACCGTTCCCGAAAAAGTGATCGAAGGACTCAATGCCCGCACCCCTCTGGGGCGCTTGGGGCAGCCGGAGGAAATCGCCAACACCTATCTCTTTTTATGCAGCGAGGAAGCCTCCTTCATCACCGGAACGGTTATCAGTGTGGATGGCGGCCTGACCATTTAGGACCACGGAACCTTGGGGGTTGTGCGCCTGCGGTGCCGTGGTTGGGTGTCGGAGTGTCGGAGTGTCGGGGTATCGGAGTAATAAGGTGATTGGGGAATCAGATGGCCTGGTAACCATTTAGCCTTGCAACCATTCGGCGAAGCCGAATAGCCATGTAACCATGTAACCATGTAACAATCAAAGGAATCCGATGGATCGCAGAGCCGTAATTGCCGGGACCGGGATGTTTGTGCCGGAGCAGGTCATAGGAAACGACTATTTCGACAGGCTGCTCGGGGAAGACGTCGGCACCTGGCTGGTGGAAAACCTGACCATCCGGGAAAGGCGCTGGTGCCGGGAGGACGAATCCACCGCCGACCTCTGCGAAGCTGCCGCCCGTAATATTCTGGACAAAAGCGGGGTTTCTCCGGAAGACCTGGACCTGATCATCGTGGCCACCGACACCCCGGAGTTCATTTCCCCCTCCACTTCCGCGGTGCTTCAGGATCGCCTGGGAGCCAAAAAGGCAGGCACCTTCGACATCAACACCGCCTGCGCCGGATTCGTAACCGCCCTGGACGTGGCCAGCAAATACATCATCGCCGACGCGCAGTATCAGAATGTGCTGGTGATAGGCGCCTATGCCATGAGCAAATATCTCAATAAAAGCGACAAAAAAACGGTAACCCTGTTCGCCGACGGGGCCGCCGGGGTTTTACTGCAAGCGCAGCAGGACAGCGGGCGCGGTTTTCTGCTCTCCTCCCTGCATACCGAAGGGCAATACAACAGCTGGATGGGCATTTACGCCGGCGGCACCGCCCAGCCGGCCAGCAACGGGGCCCTGGCCAATCACGACCATCAGCTCAAGTTCGTTCGCAAATTTCCCAGGGAGCTCAATCCCCTCACCTGGGAAAAAATGATCCGGGAGATGTGCCGCCGCGAGGGGGTTCAGCCCTCGGATATCCGGCATTTTTTCTTCACCCAGATCAATATCAACAGTATTTTTGAAACCATGGACGCCCTGGGGATCGACCGCCAGCGGGCCTACACGGTAATGGATCGTTACGGTTACACCGGCTCGGCCTGCATTCCCATGGCCCTGGCCGAGGCCGATCGGGCCGGCAAGCTGCAGCCGGGCGACCTGATGGCCCTGGTGGGCTCCGGGGGCGGACTGGCCTTCGCCAGCGCTTTGTTTCGGTTTTAATTACAGATTGTTTATCCTTGATGGTTGGATACCGGGGGCGGGGTTTGGTGTTTGGAATTTGTGGTGATCTTGAATGTCCGCAGGTGATGATATGAATCGTTTTGACTGGGTCGGTCAGTGGGCCGCTTACCACGGACCAAAGGAAGCCATTTCCGAAGAGGAAAGCGGGAGACGCTTTACCTATGGCGAGTTGAATAATGCCGCCAACGCTTTGTGGGAGCATCTGGAAACCCGCCACAACCTCCGGCGGGGAGATCGGGTGGCCATTCTGGCCGAAAACCATCCCGACCACTTCATCCTTTTTGCCCTGGCCCAGAAGAGCGGGATTATCCTGGTGCCCTTCAATTTCCGCCTGGCCCCTCCGGAAATCGCTTTTCTGATCCACGACAGCAAGCCGGCCCTGCTCCTTGTGGAAGAAAAATTCCGTCCCCTGCTGGCAGCGGTTCCCGATGGGGAACTTCCGCCGCTGATGGATTTTGAGGCGCTGATCGCCTTAAACGAGGGTCATCGCGAGCAGGCCCCGGCCAAAGAGGCCCTGCTTCTGGACGAAGACGATCCCCTCTTTATCCTCTACACCTCCGGCACCACCGGATTTCCCAAGGGGGCCATTTACACCCACAAGATGGCTTTCTGGAACAGCGTCAACACCGGGTTACGCCTGGATTTAACCAGCAGCGACCGCACCATCTGCTGCCTGCCCCTCTTCCACACCGGCGGCTGGAACGTCCTCTCCGTTCCCTTTCTGCACCGCGGGGCCTATTTTCACATGACCCGCAAATTCGAAGCGGAGAACATCCTGACCCTGCTGGAGAAAACCCGCAGCACCATTTTTATGGGGGTGCCAACCATATTGAAGATGATGGCCCAATCGCCGCAATTTGAGGCGGTGGATTTATCCAGCCTGCGCTACTTCATCGTCGGGGGCGAGGCCATGCCGGTCCCCCTGATCCTCACCTGGCATGAAAAAGGAGTGCCCATCCGGCAGGGATATGGCCTCACCGAGGTGGGTCCCAACATCACCAGCCTGCATCAGGACGACGCCACCCGCAAGATCGGCTCCATCGGGGTGCCCAATTTTTACGTGCAAACCCGCATTGTGGGGGATGATGGCCGGGACGTGGCGCCCGGGGAAAACGGGGAGCTGTGGCTGAGCGGTCCCATGACCACCCCCGGCTACTGGAACAATCCTCAGGAAAGCGCCAAAGCCCTGAAGTCCGGGTGGTTTTGCACCGGGGATGTGGTGCGCGCCGATGAGGAGGGTTTCATTTACGTGGTGGACCGCAAAAAAAACCTGTTTATATCGGGCGGGGAGAATGTTTATCCCGCCGAGATCGAACGGGTGCTGCAGGGCCATCCCGATATCCTGGAGGCCGCGGTCATCGGGATTCCCGATCCCAAATGGGGGGAAAGCGGCAAAGCCTTTGTCGCGCTAAAACCGGGTAAACAATTAAGCGAAACCGAGGTCATCAACTTTTGCCGGGAGAACCTGGCCAAATTCAAGGTCCCCAAAGAGGTGGCCTTTCTGGATGCCCTGCCCAAGGGAGATACCGGCAAAATCGACCGGCGGGGGTTGGGGAATTAGCGAGGGGCGAGAAGCGAGAAGCGAGAAGCGAGAAGCGAAATCTAATCACGCTGTTCGCGGTTCGCGGTTCGCG
>JAGRBF010000052.1:0-12033 GCA_020434205.1 Calditrichota bacterium
AGAAGAACAAAAACAATTCCGCCCTGGCGGGCACCCCTCCGGAGGTGGGGAAGAATACCAAGAGTATGGGCAACCCCCCGGAGGTGGGGAAGAATACCAAGAGTATGGGCAACCCCCCGGGGGAAGGGAATTGGCACGTAATTGGAGCAAGGTTTTTATTCCCCTCCTTCGGAGGGGTGGCAGGCGGAGCCTGACGGGGTGGTCATTATGCGAAAAACCAAAGAATACAAATCGCTTCCTTTCAACCCGGCCCTGCGCGAAAGAGCCAAAGCTCTGCGCAAGGCGGGGTTTTTGCACGAAACATTACTATGGCTGGCGTTAAAAGGGAATAAGCTCAACGGCCTGGATTTCGACCGCCAAAAGATCATCGCCAATTATATTGTCGATTTTTACTGCGCGGAAAAATCGGTTGTCATTGAAGTGGATGGCCGCTCCCACGACAGCAAGCAGGTTGAAGATGCCCGGCGGGATCGGTATCTGCAAAGTTTGGGGCTGACGGTGATTCGCCTGCGGGCCCGGGATGTATTGCAAAATATGGATGGGGTAGTGGCGTTTTTAAAGAACCACCCCGCCCTGGCGGGCACCCCTCCGGAGGAGGGGAATGAAAACAACAATAAGGGCAGGGATCTGGAATGAGCAAGACGCTAAGGGAAATAGCAGAGGATCTGCAAGCGGCCAATAAAAAAGTTCAGTTGATCTATGCCTTTAATGGCACGGGAAAAACACGGCTCTCACGGGAATTTAAGGAGCTGATCGCTCCCAAAAACAATGGTGATGGCGAAGAGGCATCATTGCCGCGTGAGAAAATTCTGTATTACAATGCCTTTACCGAAGATCTGTTTTATTGGGATAATGACTTAGAACTGGATGCAGATCCGAAGTTGAAGATTCAGCCCAACACCTTCACCAACTGGGTTTTTATAGATCAGGGACAAGATCAAAACATCATTACCAGCTTTCATCGCTATGTGAGCAATAAACTAACCCCACATTTCAACGCCGAATATTCTATAGATAAGGAAGACCCTTTAACCAAAGAGAAAGTCAAAGTTAAAGTACCTGCTTTTTCTGAGATAACCTTCTCGCTTGAAAGGGGGGATAACGAACATTCAGGCAATCTGAAAATCTCCAAAGGAGAAGAGAGTAATTTTATCTGGAGTATTTTTTATACACTCATTGAACAAATTATGGAAACGCTGAGTGATGTGGAGCCTGACTATCCGGAACCAACTCCTTTTGATGGCCTTGAATATATTTTTATTGATGACCCGGTAAGCTCCCTGGATGAAAATCACCTGATTCAGTTGGCTGTAGATTTGGCCAGGCTAATAAAGTCAAACAAGACAGAAGTGAAGTTCATCATTACCACCCATAACCCTCTTTTTTATAACGTATTGCATAATGAGCTCAATATTGGGGGCGCCAAAAAATATAGACTGGAAGCTTTGGAAAACGGTCAGCACAAGTTGGACGAACAGCCAAATGACTCACCATTTTCTTATCATCTTTTCCTTAAGTCAGAACTGGAAAAAGCCATCGAAAACGGTCAAGTGAGTAAATATCACTTTAATTTTCTAAGAAACATTCTTGAAAAAACCTCGACTTTCCTTGGCTATAAGAAATGGGGCGAATTGTTGCCGAAGATGGAAGATGGAAAACCCAATCCATTTGAGGCCAGAATTATCAATATTTCCAGTCATTCAAAGCATGCCGGGGAAGAGGTTGCCAGTCTAACGGAAGATGATAAGCGAGTTTTGCGCTACCTGGTAGATCAACTTAACAGCATGTATCGCTTTCAGCAGCATAAAAGCTGAGCAATAGAATTCAAGGATTCACCATGTACGAATACAAACCCATCGCCGAATCTAAAAATTTTATCGTACTCGATCAATACACCCAGGAATGGAAGGTGGCGGAAAGCTACCAGAGCGAGGGGGATCTGGAGCGGGAGTTAATCCAGGATTTGGTCGACCAGGGGTACCAATATCTGCCCGACTTGAAAAATCCCGAAGCCATGCTAACCAATGTTCGTGTTCAGCTCCAGAAATTAAACAATATGCAGTTTAGCGACGGCGAGTGGCGACGATTTGTAGAAACCTACCTGGATAAGCCCAGCGACACCATCGTCGATAAAACCCGCAAAATTCACGATGACTATGTCTACGATTTCGTTTTCGACGACGGGCACATTCAGAACATCTATCTCCTCGATAAAAAGAAGATTGCCCAAAACAACGTACAGGTCATCAAACAATTCGAACAAACCGGAACTCACGCCAACCGCTACGATGTGACTATTCTGGTTAACGGTTTGCCGCTGGTGCAAATCGAGCTAAAAAAGCGCGGTGTGGCCATTCGCGAAGCTTTTAACCAGGTGCACCGCTACAGCAAAGAGAGCTTTAACAGCGATCATTCACTGTATAAATACTTGCAGTTGTTTGTCATCTCCAATGGGACCGACAGCCGATATTTTGCCAATACCACCCAGCGTAATAAAAACAGCTTCGACTTCACCATGAACTGGGCCAAGGCGGATAACAGCCTGATCAAAGATTTAAAAGATTTTACCGCCACCTTCTTCCAAAAAAAGACCCTGCTCAATGTATTGCTGCATTATTCGGTGTTTGATGTCACCGGCACCTTGCTGGTGATGCGTCCGTACCAGATTGCCGCCACCGAGCGTATTATGTGGAAGATTAAAAGCTCGTTTGAAGCCAAGAACTGGAGCAACCCCGAAAGCGGCGGTTTTATCTGGCACACCACGGGGTCGGGCAAGACCTTAACCAGCTTTAAAGCGGCGCGTCTGGCGACGGAGTTGGAGTTTGTCGATAAGGTGTTTTTTGTGGTCGACCGTAAAGACCTCGACTACCAGACCATGAAGGAATATCAGCGCTTCTCGCCGGATAGCGTCAATGGTTCAGATAGCACCGCGGGCCTCAAACGCAATCTGGAAAAAGACGACAACAAAATCATCGTGACCACCATTCAAAAGCTCAACAACCTGATGAAGAGCGAAGGTGATCTGGCTATTTACAACAAGCAGGTGGTGTTTATTTTTGATGAATGCCACCGCAGCCAGTTTGGTGAAGCGCAGAAAAACCTCAACAAGAAATTTAAAAAGTTCTACCAGTTCGGCTTTACCGGCACCCCGATATTTCCACAAAACGCCCATGGTGCCGAAACGACGGCCAGCGTGTTTGGTCGGGAATTGCATTCTTATGTTATAACCGATGCGATCCGCGATGAAAAGGTGCTCAAGTTCAAAGTGGATTACAACGATGTTCGTCCCCAGTTTAAATCCGTAGAAACCGAGCAGGACGAAAATAAACTAACAGCTGCAGAGAATAAACAGGCACTGCAACACCCCGACCGAATCCGGGAAATATCGCGTTACATCCTGAACCACTACCGTCAGAAAACCCATCGCCTGCAAGCGGGCGCCAAAGGCTTTAACGCTATGTTTGCCGTTAACAGCGTGGATACCGCGAAGCTCTACTATGAATCGCTCAACAAGTTACAAACAGGTAGTGAACGGCCGCTGAGGATCGCCACCATTTTCTCCTTTGCCGCCAATGAAGCGCAGGACGGGTTGGGCGATATTCCGGATGAAAGTTTTGATGTTTCGGCTATGAACTCCAGCGCCAAGGAGTTTTTAAGCGCGGTCGTTGCCGATTACAACGGCTTCTTCAAATCTAATTTTAGTGTGGATAGCAAAGGCTTCCAGGACTATTACCGCGACCTGGCCAAGCGGGTAAGGGGGGAGGATAGTAACGGCGTTAAACTGAAGCAGGATGAAAAAGTTGATTTGTTGATCGTGGTAGGGATGTTCCTCACCGGCTTTGACGCGCCCACCCTTAACACCCTTTTTGTCGATAAAAACCTGCGTTACCACGGCTTGATCCAGGCCTATTCGCGTACCAACCGTATTTACGACGCCACCAAAACCTTCGGCAATATTGTCACCTTTCGCGATCTGGAAAAGGCTACGATTGAGGCCATTACCTTGTTCGGCGACAAAAACACCAAAAATGTGGTCCTGGAAAAGAGCTACAAGGAATACATGGAGGGATTTACCGATGTGGTCACCGGTGAAGCGCGGCGGGGTTTCATGGACGTGGTAGCAGAGCTGGAGCAGCGCTTTGCCAACCCGGATCAGATTGAAAAAGAAGCGGATAAAAAAGCCTTCGTAAAACTATTCGGCGAATATTTGCGCGTTGAGAATGTGCTGCAAAACTACGATGAATTTGCCAGCCTGAAAGCTATGCAAAACCTGGATATAAATGACGTGGAGGCCGTAAAAGCGTTTAAAGAACAGCACTATTTAAGTGATGAAGATCTGGCCACACTTCAGGGGATTAAGATACCTTCCGAGCGTAAACTTCAAGATTACCGATCCACCTATAACGACATCCGCGACTGGCTACGCCGGGAAAAAGCGGCTGAGGATACAGACCAATCTTCTGTCGATTGGGATGATGTGATATTTGAAGTGGATTTGCTGAAATCCCAGGAAATCAACCTGGACTACATTCTGGAACTGATTTTCGAGCACAACAAAAAAATCAGGAGTAAAGCCGATTTGGTGGACGAGGTGCGCCGGGTTATTCGCGCCAGCCTTGGTAACCGCGCCAAAGAAAGCCTGCTGGTGGATTTTATTAACCAAACAGACCTTGACCACATTGGCGATAAGGCCAGTTTGATCGAAGCCTTCTTTGCTTTTGCCCAGGCGGAACAACAGCGAGAGGCACAAGAAATGATTAGCAGCGAAAATCTGAATGAAGAGGCCGCAAGGCGTTATATAAGCACCTCACTTAAGCGGGAATATGCAAGTGAAAACGGCACAGAACTGAATGCCATTCTACCCAGAATGAGTCCACTAAACCCTCAATATCTGACCAAGAAAAAGAGCGTTTTTCAAAAAATCACCGCTTTCGTTGAGAAGTTTAAGGGCGTTGGAGGGGTGGTTTAAATGATGGATCTTTTATCCGTGATTTCGCGCTTCCAGGAACGACCTGCCAGGTAACATCAGTCTCAAAAATGCCGGTTGCCCGATCTCAGCGAACCGCCGGGATCACCTTGTTAAAGATGATGTCCAAGGCCGCCAGTTCCAGCTCGTCCGGAGAGGCGCCACCCCAGTTGGAGGTTACCACCACCACCAGGTCGGCAGCCGGTTTGACGCAGATAAACTGCCCGCCGAATCCCCAGGCCAGGGCAACCATTCCGTCGTCCTGTTCTTCCAGCCACCACAGGTAGCCATAGCTGTAATTCTGAAGGGGACCGTAACTGCTGCGCCAATCGTATTGGGGCTGCATGGCGGTACTCACCCAGGATGCCGGCACCACCTGCTCCGAACCGGCTAACCCGGAACGCAGCATCAACAATCCCAGACGCGCCAGATCCCGCGGCCTCAAATCAATTCCCGCACCGCCGTTGACGTATTCGCCGGGAAGAACCTCCCAGGCAGCCGTTTCAATGCCCAGCTTGTCGAAAAGGTAGCGGTCCGCAAATAAGGGCAGGGACATCCCGGTGGCTTCGGCCAGTACAACCCCCAGCAGGTGGACGGCGGCGCTGTTGTAGGTAAAATCGCTGCCGGGCGGGTCGGACAGGGGCCGGTCGACCAGATATTGGATATAATCCCCGCTGCTCATCCAGTTGCCGTAATCCGGGCCGCCCGTTTCATTCCAGCTCCACCCGCCGCTCATGGTGAGCAGATGGCGGATGGTAATGCCCTGCTGATCCGGGGGGAGGTCCACCACCTGCGGCGAGATATAAGAGGCGATGGAATCGTCGACGCTTTGGATAAAACCTTCTTCCAGGGCGATTCCGGTGAGCAGGGAAACCACGCTTTTGGTTACCGAACGCACGTCGTTAAGGTTGTTGGCGGTATTGCCCTGAAAGTAATTTTCCCAGGCCAGGCGACCATTTTTGACCACCAGCAGGCTGATGACGCTGCGCTGATTGGCGGCGGCGGTTTCCGCCTCTTCCAGAAGGGACCGGTCCAGACCGACCGCTTCCGGGGCCACCACCTCCCAGGGACCGGCAAAGGGATTTCCCGGCTCCCCGACACCGGTGCTGCTTTTGTCGCATCCGGCTGCCAGGGCGATCAGCAAGGCCAAAACAATAAAGGGCCGCAAAGTGCCGGGGTGTTTTTTTTCTTCTAAGATAGCAGACGTCCGCATAAACTTTCCTTGGTTTAAGCGATCAGAGGAAGAATTGATCCTATGAACCTTTGATCCTAAGACGCTTTATTCCATGGATCATAGGATCATAGGATCGCCTTTCGTCTCCCGGTCGTCAGTCCTCCTTCCCCAGATCCCGCTCCAGGATAGCGGTGGCCAGCGAGTCGCCGTCCTGATACTGCGCCTGAAGCTCATGCAGCTTTTCCATCAATTGCTCCCGAATCTCCCCATAGGCGGGATCTTCATAGACGTTGTTCATCTCCTGAGGATCTTTTTCCAGGTCGTAGAGCTCCCATTCGTCGATATCGTAATAAAAGTGAATCAGTTTGTAGCGTTCGGTGCGCACCCCGTAATGGCGTTTAACCATGTGGATGGAGGGGAACTGGTAATAGTGGTAATACACCGCATCGCGCCACTGCTCCCGCTCGCCGCGGGTAAGGGGCAACAGGCTGCGGCCCTGCATTTCCGGGGGAGCGGCCACCCCGGCGGCATCGAGAATGGTCTGGGCGATATCCAGATTCTGAACCAGATCGGCCGAGGTTTGTCCGGCGCCGATGCGGGCCGGCCAGCGCATAACCAGCGGGGTGCGGAAGGATTCCTCATACATAAAACGTTTGTCGAACCAACCGTGCTCGCCGAGAAAAAATCCCTGATCCGAGGTGTAAATAACCAGGGTATTTTCCGAAAGCCCTTTTTCGTCGAGATAGGCCAGCAGTCGCCCGATGTTGTCGTCGATGCTTTTGGTGGTGGCCAGGTAATCTTCCATATAACGGCGGTATTTCCAGCGCACCAGATCGTCCCCGGCGGGGGTGTTTTGGCGGAATTCTTCGTTGATGGGTCCGTAGACCTTTTCCCAGGCGGCCTTTTCCTCCGCGTTCAGGTGAGACATGTTTTCCAGGTAGGACTTTCCGAACCAGGGTTCGTGATAGGAAAAGCCCAGACTTTCGGCGATAGCCGGGCGGATTTTGTTGTCGATGGGCAGGCCCATGTGTTCCCGGATGCGCATTTCCGCCTCCTTGGCGGCGCGGCCCCGGTTGGCGTAATCGTCGAAAAGGGTGGCCGGTTCGGGAATCGCTTTGTCGATGTAATAGCCGAGGTAGCGGGGCGGCGGCGACCACTCCCGGTGGGAAGCCTTGTGATGATACATCAGCATAAAGGGCTGGCCCTGCTTCAGGGAATCGATCCAGTCGATGGCCATGTCGGTAATAACATCCGAGACATATCCGGTGGTTTTGACGGTTCCCTGGGGAGATTTAAAATCCGGGTTGTAATAAACGCCCTGACCGTAAAGGATGCGCCAGAAATCGAAGCCGGTGGGATCGGAGCCGAGATGCCATTTCCCGACCACCGCGGTTTTGTAACCATTTTTCCTGAGCAGTTTGGGGAAGGTCATCTGGGAAGCATCGAAACGGCTGTGGTTGTTGAGAAAGCCGTTGACGTGGCTGAATTTGCCGGTCAGGATCACCGCGCGGCTGGGTCCGCAGATGGAGTTGGTCACAAAGGCGCGGTCGAAGCGCACCCCTTCCCCGGCGATACGATCGATATGCGGGGTCTCGATAAAGGTTGAGCCGTAGGCGCTGATGGCCTGGTAGGCGTGGTCGTCGCTCATAATAAAAATAATGTTGGGCGGAGTCGATTTCTCCTGTTTGCCGCACCCCGCTAAAACCAACGCCCCCAGAAGCACTAACGGCCCCAAAAACCTCATCTTACGTCCTCATCTTTTTTTTCCACCAAATCCCATTTGTTGCCGTACAGATCCTCAAAAACCGCCACGATACCGTACGACTCGTGACGCGGTTTTTCCAGAAAATTGACCCCGGCGGAGGACATGCGCTCGTAATCGCGATAAAAGCTGTCGGTGTGTAAAAAAAAGGCCACCCGCCCTCCGGTTTGTTTGCCCACCGCGGCCACCTGGCTTTCCGTAGCGGCTTTGGCCAGCAGCAGGGCATTTTGTCCACCGCCCTGAGGGGCCACCAGCACCCAGCGTTTTCCGGGCTCCAGGGGAGTATCCTCGCGCAGTTCGAAAAACAACTTGTCCCGGAAATAGGCAATGGCCTCATCATAGTCGCGCACCACGAAAGTGACCGCGCCGATATATTTGCTCATGATGTCCCGTTATTTTTTGCGGTTGGTTTTTTTCGCGGCAAATCGCAGGGCGGCCTCATAACCGACCGTTACCCAGCGCCGCATTTCATCCGGATCTTCCAGGGCTTCTTCCGGGGCCTGGCAATAGGAGGTTTCGGTGGGTTTTCCCGCCTTGAGATACACAAAAGGCCCCAGATTTTTTTCCCGGAACAACTCGCGGTTCTGCTCATCGGTTTTCAGGTAAAGCACCTTTTCCGCCACCAGGCCGAACATACGGTCGTTGAGGTAGATGCCGTATCCGCCGAACATGGGGCGTGAGCGGACCGGACCGGCGCTTTCCATCAGTTCCAGAAGGTGGGCGACAAATTCGCTTTTAGGCGGCATTTTTTACTCCTGAGTCCGGTGGCGGCAGGGTTCATTATTATTTACCACTATTCCGGGGAAATAGCAAAGCCGGGACCACTCCCGGAGAAATTTATCTTTCCCTGGCCCGGGCTTTGCCCTCACCCTATATTTCCTTTATGAAGAATTTACCCAAGGACTTGCTGTATACCCCGCCATTTTCCGCCTGGCAGACCGTCCCTTCTTTCCTGCTCTACACCCGCATCATCCGATAGCAATTCCCTTCCCAACCGCCAATTCTCTTCACCCTTTTCCGGATAAACACCGTCACAGGAGCGTTTTTGCTATGCATTATTCCCAAAAAGATATTTCCGACATTGAACATGCCGAGGTGGTCGCCGACCTGCCCGAAAAGATCCTGAAGGATCCTCGTTTCAAACATCTGGAAAGTATAACCATTCCCAACCACCTTAAGGAGATGATCTCCAAAGGCGATCTGGAGCACCGCGAATTCCGAAGCGGACCCTTCTGGCAGAAAATCCCTTACTTCAAGGACACATCCCCGGAAGAATTTATGGAAGTTTCCTTCCAGAACCAGAATTCGGTTACCAAAGTCGCCCATCTGGACGACCTTTTAGACAACCTGGTGGACCCGGCTTTTCTGGCAGATGTCCATGCCGGGATGGCCAAAGCCCCGATGAACCTGCGCATTTCCCCATATATCCTCAGCCTCATCAATTGGGAAGATCCCTACAACGATCCGCTGCGCAAACAATTTATTCCGGTGGCCTCCAACCTGCGCCGGGACCATCCCAAGCTAACCCTGGATTCCCTGCACGAGCAGGAGGATTCGCCGGTAGACGGGCTGGTGCACCGCTACTTCGACAAGGCCCTTTTTCTACCCCTGGATGTTTGCCCTGTTTACTGCCGGTTCTGCACCCGCAGCTACGCCATCGGATCGGATACGGACCTGGTTACCAAATACAGCTTCAAACCGGTTCCCAAAAAATGGGACCGCGCTTTTGCCTACATCGCCTCTCGTCCGGAAATTGAGGATGTGGTGGTTTCCGGCGGGGATTCTTACATGCTGATTCCGGACCGCATTCGCCAGATCGGTGAAATGTTGCTGGCCATCCCTCACGTGCGCCGCATTCGCTTTGCCAGCAAGGGTCCCGCGGTTTTGCCAATGAAGATTCTCTCCGACCAACCCTGGAGCCAGGCCTTGATTGAGGTGGTAAACAAGGGCCGGGAAATGGGCAAGGACGTGGTGCTGCACACCCACTTCAACAGCCCCAACGAAATTACCGAGATTACCCGCAAAGCCATGCAATTCCTCTTCAAGGAAGGGGTGACGGTCCGCAACCAGAGCGTTCTGCTGCGCGGGGTCAACGATAATATCCAGGACATGATCCACCTGGTGCGCAAACTGTCCTACATGAACGTTCAACCCTATTACGTCTACCAACACGACATGGTCCGGGGCCTGGAGGAAATGCGCACCACCATTCAAAGCGCGGTGGAACTGGAGCGCAACGTCCGGGGCGCCACGGCCGGATTCAACACCCCCCTGTTTGTGATGGACGCTCCCGGTGGCGGCGGCAAACGGGACGTTCACAGCTACGATTATTACGATCCCGTTTCCGGGATCAGCGTTTATCGCAGCCCCAGTGTGGATGAGGAAAAAGTTTACCTCTATTTCGACCCCATTCAACTGCTGCCGGAAGAGGGTCAGGCACTATGGGCAGATCCGAAGCGACATCAGGAGATGATCGACGATGCCATCGCCAGGTCCGGAAATCAAAAGCTGGAACCGGCGACCTGATCCATGCACTTTATCGACCTGATCATTTTCGCCATCTACTTTTTCGCGGTACTCGGGGTAGGCATCTATTTTTACCTTAAGAACGAGAGTCGCGACGACTACTACGTGGGGGGACGCAACATTTCCGCCGGCCATGTCGGGCTTTCCATCGTCGCCACCGATGTCGGCGGGGGATTTTCCATCGGGTTGGGCGGACTGGGATTTACCATGGGCCTGGCGGGAAGCTGGCTGCTTTTCAGCGGCCTGGTGGGCGCCTGGCTGGCGGCGGTATTGATTATCCCGCGGCTCAAGGCCCTGGACGCCAAACACGGTCTGCTTACTTATCCCGATTTTTTGCGCGGGGTTTACGGCAGACGGGTGGCCATGGTGGCGGCCCTGATTTCGGGAATCGGTTATCTGGGCTTCACCGCCGCTCAGATTCTGGCTGGCGCCAAGCTGGCGGCCGGAAGTGTTTTCTCCGAATTCACCGCCGTCGACCCTCTCCAGCTTTCCCTGTTTGTGATGGCCGGCGTTATTGTGTTATACACAGTTCTGGGAGGCATCAAGGCGGTGATATACACCGACACCATCCAGTGGATTATTCTGCTGGGCGGGCTGATTTTCCTGGGCTTGCCCTTTGCCTGGCATTCGGCGGGGGGGTGGGCGGTTATTTCAGAACAGCTCCCTTCCGGGCACTTTTCCCTGCTCAATATTGCCCCGGTTACCTTTGTTAACTGGTTCTGCACCATTGTACCGATCTGGTTTATCGCCATGACCCTCTACCAGCGGGCTTACGCCTGCAGAAATGTTAAAGAAGCGCGCCGGGCTTTTTACATTGCCGGGGTTTTCGAATACCCCCTTATGGCCTTCGTTGGCGTGAGTCTGGGGATGCTGGGGCGCCTTTTTTATCCGGAGGCGGACCCGGAAATGGCTCTGCCGCTATTGCTGAAAGAGGTATTGCCCATCGGCGTTTCCGGCTTCGTGCTGGCTGCTTACTTTTCGGCGGTGATGTCCACAGCGGATAGCTGCCTGATCGCCTCTTCGGGCAATTTCGTCAACGACATCGTCGAACCACTTCTCGGGCAATCGCCTGCCGACAAAACCCTGATCCGTATTTCCCAACTCTTCACCCTCGTTATCGGGGTCGTCGCTCTGGCTTTGGCATCTTTTTTTTCCGAAGTATTGGACATTATTCTGAATGCTTACGCCTTTATGGTATCCGGGCTTTTTGTCCCCACCCTGGCCGCCTATTTCGTTAAAGGTTCTCGCCCCGAAGCGGCCATGGCCGGTATGCTGGGCGGTGGGGGAATCACCCTCTGGCTCATCGCCAACCGGTGGGAGGGTTTGGGGGGCCTGGACCCCAGCATTGTGGGGATCGCCGTTTCCCTGGCGGTATTTTCCATCGTTCAAATTATTGGCAACAGGAGGAATCCCAATGATTAAAGAGATTGAATACGACACCATCGAAAAGCTGGATAACACCATTATTCAACACGGTAAATTCAACGACCGGATCTACGTTATCAAACTTTCCCGGGGGGATTTCCCGCGAATCGTTCCCCGGCTCCAACAACTGGCGCAAAAACATCACTATCAAAAAATCATCATCAAAGCCCCGGAATGGGC
>JAGRBF010000052.1:12095-15726 GCA_020434205.1 Calditrichota bacterium
GAAAAGGCACGGTGCATTTCATGGCCGGATTTCTCAACCCGGAACGCGGCGTCATTTCCCATCTGCGCCAGCAGGAAATTTTGCAGAAGCTGGATATTGCCCGGGACAAAGGACAGGACCCCGCCGGGCCGGCCAGCCTCTGGCCTTCCGACCAGAGCCCTATTGTGCTGCACGCCGACCACATCCCCCAGCTTGCCGCGCTCTACCAGGCGGTATTCGACTCCTACCCCTTCCCCATTTTTGAGGAATCCTACCTGCTGAAAACCCTGCGCGGACACATTGTTTACTTCGGTATTTTCAACAACGGTACATTGATCGCAGCGTCCTCCGCGGAAACGGACCCCGAAGCGGGGAACGCCGAGATGACTGATTTTGCCACGCTGCCCGAATATCGGGGCAACGGATTGGCCCGGGTATTACTGGCGGCAATGGAGGCGGAGATGGCCCAACGTGGCATTTCCACCCTGTACACCATCGCCAGAACCGAATCCACCGGCATGAACGTCACCTTCGCCAAATCCGGTTATCATTTTTCGGGAACTCTGGTTAACAACACCCACATCGCCGGCCACATCGAAAGCATGAACGTGTGGTATAAATCCCTGGGCCTTATCTGATACGACTCGCCCCGGGAATGATCTGCAACCACTTCTTGTCGGTCGTTCCAAGATTGGTAAAGGGCAGGTCCTTGAAGGTACCGTTGCGGATTTCCACCTTTGCCCCCGCCCTGGTGGTGATGTCCATCTCGAAGGTTCCGGAGCAGGTGCCTGCCAGGGTATCCAATTTGGAGAAGGTTACCGTTCCCGGATCCAGCCCCGAGGAAACCGAGTTGAGGGTGGTATCGGCCGGGCTGTTGAAGTTGGCGGCGATAATGGTCCCCCCGGTGGCGCTATGGGTATAGGTCCCCACACCGATATTTCCGGAAACGACGGCCACCGCAAACCCGAAAGCTTCCAGACTGCCGCTGGCCGCACCGGCACCCACGGTGGTAATGTTGTTTCCGGTGGTGGCGAAGGTTGCCAGAGCGGAAAGGGAGGTCCAGGCACGGCCATTAACCGACAGGGCCACCTGTCCGGATTCCGCCTGAGGGGTGCCGCCATCCGGTCCGTTGGAATCCTTACTGCACTGCAGCGCGAGGACGGCAAGCGCCATCAGCATCAACATTTTCAATAACATCCGTTTCATTATTATCTCCTTTTAGATTGGGAATGGATGAGGCCCGAAAATTACATCCGGTATTTCCCCCTGTCAATTACTGCCCGACCTGTTTTGCATTTAAAGCGCTCAAAACCGGTGAATCTGCCGGCATCATCGCGGAAAAAGCAGTAATTCCTTGTTTAAGAGGGAGGTTGTGCCGTTTATTTTTGAGGCTCCCGGGACTTTCGGGAAAAATAAGGCCAACCCATTAATCAGCCTCATTATGACAAGGAATTTCGCATGGCCAAAATCCTGCGTCCACCCGGGCGGCTGGAGATCATTCTGAAGGAATCCGCCGCGCTCTTCCGGGACAAAGGTTACGGCGCCACTTCCATGAACGACATTGCCGAAGCGGTGGGCATCCGCGCCGCCAGCCTGTACAACCACATCACTTCCAAGCAGCAGTTGCTCAGCGCCCTGCTGATGCCCATCGCCGAAAAATTTACCGCCGGTATGGCGGAAATCTGCGCCGCCGATCTCTCCCCCATCAGCCGGATCGAGCGGCTGGTAGCCCTCCATGTGCGATTGACCGTTGCCCACCCCGGGCCGATTGCCCTGATTACCGGGGACTGGGTGCATCTGGAGGAGCCGGATCGCAGCACCTTTTTGGGGCAGCGCAATACCTACGAAAAGCATTTTCTGGAAATTATCGAAGCCTGCATCGCCGGCGGAGCTTTTTCCCCCATCGATAGCCGGGTGGCCCTTTTTTCCATGCTGTCGACCCTGCACGCTCTGCACAGCTGGTGGCGCAAACATCCCGGGGATCCTGCGGTTCTCGAGAGCCAGATGGTCCACTGCCTGGTAGAGGGACTTCGTCAAAAATAAATTGACAAGCCGGCTAACGAACATTAGTTTAAAGATTGCAAAACGTGGGCTGCTCTTCAACATCTTCATACCCCCTCAGCCGGATCATCCGGGGGCTCCATACTTCCGTCCGTCCCGAGCTTTATGACTGATGCCGTAGCTCATCAACGAAAGAGCGGGTTTTATTCCCGCCCCGACCAGTGAGAATATCGTATAACAATGTCCAAGAAGAAGCTCTACCAACTGGCCGTGCAGCAGGTCCGGAAATCCACCGCGGACAGCGTTTTGGTGACCCTGAAGGTTCCGCAGGACCTGCACGAGGCCTTTGCCTTTCGCGCCGGACAGTACCTCACCCTGGAAACCGAGATCGGCGGGGAGGTGGTGCGCCGGACCTATTCCCTGTGCGCCGCCCCGCAGGATCGCCTGTGGCGGGTGGGCATCAAGCGCCTGGAGGGAGGTCTGTTTTCCACCTTCGCCAACGAGCGTTTGAAGGCGGGAGATACCCTTTCGGTGATGCCCCCCAAGGGCCGGTTCGGGGTAAACCCGGACCCCCAAACCCCCAAAAATTACCTGGCCTTCGCCGCCGGCAGCGGCATCACCCCCATTTTTGCCATTATCAAAACCCAGCTTTTCAGCGAGCCGGATTGCACCTTCAAGCTCTTTTTCGTCAATCGCGGACCGGCCTCCATTATGCTCAAAGAGGAAATAGAGGCCCTCAAAAACCGCTTCATGACCCGCCTGGAGGTTTATCATTTTTTTACCCGGGAAGCGCGGGAAGCCCCCTTTTTCAACGGGCGCATCGATCGGGAAAAGCTGGAGACCATTTTCGCCCGGCTGAGCGAGATTGAAAATATTCACGACTTTTTTATCTGCGGCCCCGAGGACTTCACAGTGTTGATCCGCGATTTTCTGACCGACAATCAGGTAGAGGCCGGGCAGATCCACATGGAGCTTTTCGGTACCAATCGCCAACCGGATCCCCAAAAAGCGCCGGCATCAATCGCCACGCCCGCAAACGGGCATTGCCGGGTAACCCTGATCGACGGTGGCAAGGAAACGAAATTTCAGGTTCCCCGGGGTAGCGCAACCCTCTTGGAAGCCTCCCTGGATCTACAATTGGACCTCCCTTTCTCCTGCAAGGGCGGGGTGTGCTCCACCTGCCGGGCGCGCCTCCTGGAAGGAAAAGTGGAAATGCGAACCAACTACGCGCTGGAGGCCGATGAGCTGGAAGCCGGATTTATCCTGACCTGCCAGTCGGTGCCGCTTTCCGAAACAATAACCGTCAGTTTTGACGGGTAAAAAATCACCATCAGGACACAAATAAAGCCTTTTGTGTTCCTCGTTGATTGTTGTTGGTCCGGTGATAAACAAAACGCATAGGGTAATAAATGGCCGTTTCCGAAAAGATGTTCGAAGAGCGATTTCAGCAGCGCATTGATGACGACATCATCGTTGAGCCCAAGGACTGGATGCCGGAAAAATATCGCCGCACCCACATTCGCCAGATTTCCCAGCACGCCCATTCCGAAGTGGTGGGCATGCTGCCGGAGGGCAACTGGATTACCCGCGCCCCCAGCCTGCGCCGCAAGGTGGCCCTGCTGGCCAAGGTTCAGGACGAGGCGGGTCATGG
>JAGRBF010000052.1:15814-19339 GCA_020434205.1 Calditrichota bacterium
ATTTTCAATTATCCCACCCTCTCCTGGGCGGATATCGGCGCTATCGGCTGGCTGGTGGACGGCGCCGCCATTATCAATCAGGTCATGCTGACCCGCACTTCCTACGGTCCCTATGCCCGCGCCATGGTGCGCATTTGTAAGGAAGAGAGCTTTCATCAGCGGCAGGGGTATGAGATCATGCTAACCCTGTGCCGGGGCACCCGGGTGCAGAAGGAAATGGCTCAGGACGCCCTCAACCGCTGGTGGTGGCCCTCCCTGATGATGTTCGGCCCCCGGGATCAGGAGTCCACCCATACCGAACTTTCCATGAAGTGGAAGATCAAACGCAAAAGCAACGACGAGCTTCGCCAGCAATTTGTGGACATGACGGTTCCCCAGGCGCAGATTCTGGGCATCGACATCCCCGACCCGGACCTCAAATGGAACGAGGAACGCGGGCACTACGATTTCGGGGAAATCGACTGGGAGGAATTCTGGCAGGTGGTGAAGGGCAACGGTCCCTGCAACCACGAGCGCCTTCAGGCGCGCCGCAAGGCCTATGAGGAAGGAGCCTGGGTTCGCGAAGCCGCCAGCGCCTATGCCGAAAAGCAGGGCGCAAAACGAATGGTATAACCTTTGGCAGTTAGCCGTTGGCAGTTGGCACCTGTGGTGCGCGTCGAAGTGTCGAAGTGTCGAAGTGTCGAGGTAAAAATTATTGCTACTCCGACACCCCCATACTCCGACACCCCCATACCCATTCGGCGTAGCCGAATAACCCTGTAACTATGTAAACCCGGAGCAAATCATGAGCAAAGACTGGCCGTTATGGGAAGTTTTCATCCGCAGTAAAAACGGGCTGGAGCACCGCCACGTCGGGAGTTTGCACGCCAGCGACGCCACCATGGCCCTTCAGAACGCCCGCGACGTTTACACCCGCCGCAGCGAAGGGGTGAGCATCTGGGTGGTGGAATCCAAACACATCACCGCCAGCAATCCGGAACAGGCCGGAGAAATGTTCGAGCCGGCCCGGGACAAGGCTTATCGCCATCCCACTTTCTACAACCTCCCCGACGAACTGAAGCACATGTAGGCTCCTGATGAACGATTCGCTTTACAACTACCTTCTGATGATCGGGGACAATGCCATGATTCTCGGGCATCGCCTCTCCGAGTTATGCGGTCACGGTCCCAACCTGGAAACCGACATCGCGCTAACCAATATTTCCCTGGATCTTTTCGGGCAGACCCGCTATTACTTCCAGTACGCCGCCGAGCTGGCCGGGGATGGCGCTTCCGAGGACAGCGTGGCTTTCCTTCGCTATCCGCATCAATACAAAAACGTTTTGCTGGTGGAGCAGCCCAATACCGATTTCGCCTTCACCATCGTGCGCCAGTTTTTCTTCGACGCCTTCCACAAACCCTTTTTGGAGCAGCTCAGCGACAGCGCGGATAAACACCTGGCCGCCATTGCCGCCAAATCCCTCAAGGAAGTGCAATACCACCTGTCTTTTTCCTCGGAATGGGTGAGGCGATTGGGCGGCGGCACCGAGGAGAGTCACCGCCGGACCCAGCGTGCGGTTGAGGAGCTTTATCCCTACACCGGAGAATTGCTGAGGCCGGTCCCGCTGGAGACGGAGATGCAGCAGCTGGGCATCGGGCCCGATTTAGAGCAGGTGGCCGGCGCTTTTGAAGAAACCGTTACCGGCCTGATGTCGGAAACCGCTCTGCAGACCGAGGGCCTCTCCCGGCATCAGTCCGGCGGCAAAGCGGGAATCCACAGCGAATACCTCGGTTTTATCCTGGCCGATCTGCAGTACATGCAGCGCACCTATCCCGGCATGGAGTGGTAGGATGGGGATTGAGGAACGGGATGTCTGGCAGTTGCTGGAAGGGGTTTACGATCCCGAGATCCCGGTATTGTCGGTGGTGGAGATGGGCATTGTGCGCCGGGTAGAATTGGGTGCTGGGGAAGTCACCATCACCATCACCCCCACCTATTCGGGTTGCCCGGCCATGGACACCATCGCCGCGGACATCCGGGGGGCATTGGGGAAAACGGGCCTCAGCATCACCATCAAAACGGTGCTCTCGCCGGCCTGGACCACCGCCTGGCTGAGCGAAGCAGGGCGAAACAAACTCAACAATTACGGTATCGCACCGCCACTAACCCCCAGCGGGGACAAGAAGGCTTTGCTGATGGGTGAGCGGGTGGTCAAATGCCCGCGGTGCGCCTCAACCCAAACCAAAATGATCAGCCAATTCGGCTCCACTGCCTGTAAGGCGCTTTTCCAGTGCGAAAGCTGTCTGGAGCCTTTCGATTATTTCAAATGCATTTAGGATTGATATGAACGTGGGCATCATCGGGGCAGGAACAATGGGCAGCGGAATCGCCCAGGTAGCGGCCACCGCCGGTTGTTCCGTAGTTTTGTATGACAACAGTGCGGAAGCGCGACAGCACGGCCAGGAGAAATTGGGGGCCCTGTTGACGCGCCTGGTGGACAAAGGCAGGATTTCCCCCGGCGAAAAACAGCGTATCCGCGACAACATCACCTATGCGGGAAGCCTCAAGGAATTGAGCCACACCGAGCTGGTGATCGAGGCAATTGTCGAAAACCCGGAGGTCAAGAAGGCGGTTTTCAGCGAACTGGAACCGCATCTGGGCCACGACGCCATTATCGCCAGTAACACCTCCTCCCTGCCCATCGCCGCGCTGGCCGCCGCCTGTCGCAATCCGGAGCGTTTTATCGGGATCCACTTCTTTAATCCCGCTCCCCTGATGAAGCTGGTGGAGGTTATCCCCGCCATTCAGACGAACCCGGAAATCACCAAAAAGGCGCTTTGGCTGATGCAGGAATGGGAGAAACATCCCGTCGAGGCCAAAGACACTCCCGGCTTTATCGTCAACCGGGTGGCGCGGCCTTTTTACGGTGAGGCGCTGCGCATTTACGATGAGGGAATCGCCGATATTCCCACCATCGATTGGGCCATGAAAACCCTGGGCGGTTTTCGCATGGGGCCTTTCGAGTTGATGGACTTTATCGGCAACGACGTCAACTACACCGTTACCGAAACGGTTTTCCACGCCTTCTTCGGAGACGAACGCTACCGCCCCTCCTTCACCCAGAAACGTATGACCGAAGCGGGATTTCTGGGCCGCAAAAGCGGGCGGGGTTATTACCATTACGGCGAAAATGCCCCTAATGCAGAGCCGGTGCAAGACCCGGTGCTGGGGCAGCAGATCCTCGATCGCATCGTGATCATGCTGATCAACGAAGCCTATGACGCCCTGCACTTCAGGATCGCCTCCCGGGAAGATATCGAAACCGCTATGACCCTGGGGGTCAACTATCCCAAGGGTCTGCTGGCCTGGGGTGAGGAGATCGGCTATGGCGAATGCGTACGCCGCCTGGATGCCCTCTTTGACGAATACCACGAGGGGCGCTACCGCTGCAGTCCGTTGCTGCGCAAGCTGGCGTAGCGCCTCCGGCGCGTGGGGAGGTGTGGGGGTGTCGGGGTGTCGGGGTATCGAGGTGGTAGACAGCGGAC
>JAGRBF010000479.1 GCA_020434205.1 Calditrichota bacterium
AAAACCACAAAACCACAAAACCACAGGACCACAAAACCACAGGACCACAAAACCACAAAACCGCAAAACCACAGGACCACAAAACCACAGGACCACAAAACCACAGGACCACAAGACTGCCAGGTCACATGAATCAGCCTTTATTCCGAGCGCAGGGCTAAAGCCGGGGAACTGCGGGTCATTTTCCAGGCGGGGTAAAGCCCGGCCAGGATGGCGGCCAGTACCGCTACCAGCAGCGCCTCGATTAAAACATCCGGCAGAAGTCGGAATTGCAGGGTCCAGCCAAAGGAACGAAGGTTGATCACGTAAATCAGGGCCAGGGAGAGGGCCAGCCCGGCCGGTAGGGCCAGCAGCCCGGAAACCAGGCCCATCAAACCCGTCTCGATGCTGAGCAGGCCCCAGAGTTGCCCGGGGGTAAGGCCGTTGGCCCGCAAAATTCCCAGCTCCCGGCGCCGCTCCAGCTGCAGGGCCATCAAGGCGCTGAAGATCCCGATAAAAGCCACCCCGATGGTCAGCAGATGCAGGACGTTGGTGATGGCGAAGGTGCGGTCGAATACGGCAATGGAGGTTTCCAGAAGATCGCGGTTGGCGCGTAGGGAAAGGTCCAGAGAAGGTGGGGCAAGCTGCTGGACGGCCGCTTTGGCCGAATCCAGCGATACCCCCGGGGCCAGGTACCCGGAAACCCCGGCCAGGCGGTGGTCCCGCCAGAAACGGCGGTAAATATCGAAGCTGATGTTGATCAGCCCGATATCCGAGGCATAATTGTAGTAAATGCCGACAATTTCAAAGGTTTTTTTGCCCAGATCGGTGGGCAGCTGCAGGGTATCTCCCACAGATTTGCGGTGTTTCCAGGCCATGGGCTCGGAGATGATGACCGCCCCCTGGTCGTAAGCGTTCCAGACCTGCGGACCGATATTGTCCTTCCACTGGAGGGTTTCGCGGCCCAGGCTGCTCATTTGCGAAGCGATCAATTGGGCGGGACCTCCGGGCAGGTCGATGAAATGCTCGCGAAAGAAGCTGACTTCCCGGAAATGGGGCAATTGCCGCACCGCATCGGTAAAACCCTCCGGCATGGGATTCCCGGCCTGGCGGGCTACCACCCCCGGCGCGTAAATGTAGAGGTCCGCGGAAAGACGGCTTTCCAGCCAGTGTACCACGGTCGTGCGGAAGCTGTTGACCATGGTTCCCACTCCCACCGAGGCGGAAACGGCGATCGCCAGGGCGGCCACGGCTACCGCGGTCCGGCTGATGTGAGCATCCAGGTCTCTGGCGGCCATACGCCCCATCAGTCCGAAAATTCTGCCCAGAAACGGGACCCCGGCGCGGCTGGCCAGACGAACCGCTCCCGGGGTAAGCAGGGCAAAACCGATAATTATAGGTAAAATCCCCAGATAGCTGATCAATACCGCCCGGGATGGCAAAGCGAGAATCGCCAGCCCGGCCAGGAGGCACAAAAACCCCGCCAGCGTCAGGCGCGGCACCCGGGCGCGGAGTTGGTCCTCCCGGGCGGAGCGTCCCAGCAGGGCCCGCGGCAATACCCCCGATGCCTGACGGGCGGGGAAGAAGGCTGAAATCAGCGTTGCCGCAATGCCCAGGGCAAAACCCTTCAGCAAATGCCACGGGGAAATATTCAGATCGGTTACGTGGACCACAAAATACAGATCGTTGATGGTCCGGCTTACCATTTTCACCAGCCCTTCCCCGATCACCACCCCCAGCAGGAGTCCGGCCAGGGTGCCGATATACCCCAGGAACAGGGCTTCCTTGAGAACCTGGCGGAAAACTTCCTCCCGGGTTACCCCGATCAGACGTTGCAGGCCAATCAGGGGATGGCGCTGGACCACGGAAAAAGTGATGGTGTTGTAGATCAGAAACATCCCGACGATCAGCGCCAGGAAACTCAGGGCGGTCAGGTTGATCCGGAAGGCTTCCGCCATCTGAGCGGTGGTGCCGGTGCGCCGTCCCACCGCTTCCACCCTCACCGACGGCGGCAGCAATAGCCCCAGTTGCTCCAGGGCCAATTCCCCGCTCCGGCCTTCGGGAAGGATCAGGTCGATCTGGGTGAGGAAGCCGTTGTGGTGAAGCATTTCCTGGGCGGTAGCGATATCCACGATCAGCAAATCGGCCAGGGCGGCGGATTGGGAGCCGGCCTCTTCGGTTAGGGTGCCGGCCAGGGTGAGGGTGCACCGAAAACCCGCTGCCTCAAGGGCCAGGGTGTCTCCCGGGGAAACCCCCAACTCCCGAGCGGTTTTGGCCCACAGAAGAGCGCTGCCGGGGTAGGAAAGCAGGGCGTTGGGCGCACCCTCGGAATACTGGCTGGTGAAGTTTCGGAAAGGTCCCTCGGCCAGGGGATCAATACCCAGAACCCGCAGGGTGCGGGGTTGGTCTCCGGGAGTTCTGGCATATCCGCTGACCACCGGGGCGGCCCCGTTTCCGGCGATTTCCAGGCGGATGCGGGTGTAAAGGCTTTCCGGCACCCCCGGCGCTCCGGCGGTAACGCGGTGGGTGGCTTTGCCGCTCACCCGGTCCATCGCCAGTTCGAAGGCGCGGGTAGCGCTTTGATTGGCCAGATCTATCGCCACCACCACCCCGACCCCCATGGCAATCCCCAGAATAGCCAGCGCTGCCTGCCAGGGGTGGCGGCGCATAAAACGCAGGCTGATGCGATCCAACAGGGGGCTCACACAAATTCCTCCCGGTTGCGCACCGATAATTTGCCCTGGCGAAGGGAAAGAATACGGTCGGCCAACCCGATCACCTCGCGGCTGTGGGTGGCCATGATCATGGTTTTTTTCTGCTGGCGCACCATCTGGTCGAGCAGGTTGATCACCTCTTTGCCGGTTTGCGCATCGAGATTCCCGGTGGGCTCATCGGCCAGAATAATGGCCGGATCGTGCACCAGGGCCCGGGCGATGGCCACCCGCTGCTGTTCTCCCCCGGACAGGCGATCCGGGAAGCTGTCGGCGCGCTTTTCCAGGCCCACCCGCTCCAGCAGATCGCGGGAAGTGCGGATTGCCGCGGGGCCGCTTTGCCCGTTGAGTTCCAGGGGGAGGAGCAGGTTTTCCAGAACGGTCAGGGTGGGGATGAGGTTGAAAAACTGGAATACAAAGCCCACCTGCCGGCGCCGGAAGCGGGTCCGTTCTCCTTCGCTCATCCGGTTGATGGCCGTGCCGTCGAGGAGAATATCCCCGGCATCGGGCAGGTCGATGCCGCTCAGCAAATTAAGCAGGGTGGATTTCCCCGAGCCGCTGCGGCCGAAAAGGACGGCAATTTCCCCCCGGGCAAAGGTGAAGTCCACTTCGCTGAGCACCGGGTGAACCGTATCCCCTTCCCGATAGGCCCGGGAAAGATTTTTGAGGGTGATGTAGTCTGGGTTCATGTGGGTTTTTTGTTGAAGGTGAGACCCAATATACGCATGGCGGGAAATGATTGTCAATCAAATGAGCGATTTGAGCGATTTGAGTTGCTCGCCCGGATCCGAGTGCCTATTTTAAGACGGCCAACGGCCAACGGCCAACGGCCAACGGCCAACGGCCAACGGCCAACGGCCAACGGCCAACGGCCAACGGCCAACGGCCAACGGCCAACGGCCAACGGCCAACGGCACCCGGCCAACGGCCAACGGCCAACGGCCAACGGCAGACGGCAGACGGCATTTAAATTTTTAAACAGCATCACCCAAAACAACCCGGTGGACAATGCCCGAAGGTCCGGAAATCAGACGGGCGGTGGACAAAATCGCCAAAGCTCTGGTGAACCGCCCCGTTAGCGACATCTTTTTCGCTTTCGATCACCTGAAATCATTTGAGGATGAACTGCGCGGTCAAACCATCACCGCGGTGGAGAGCCGCGGCAAAGCGGTACTCACCCGCT
>JAGRBF010000480.1:0-551 GCA_020434205.1 Calditrichota bacterium
ACATTGAGGATGCTCCCGATTTCGCGGATATCCGCTTCGCGCCCCTTAAACTGAAAAGCGGACGTCCGGGAAACCACCTTCAGTTCCTTGATGCGCGAGAGAGAGTTGATCAGCTCTTCGGTAAGGCCGTCACAGAAATATTCCTGATCGTGCTCCGGGCTAACGTCTTTAAAGGGCAGCACCACAATGGAGGTGCGCACATCGTCCCCGGACTGCGCTTCGCGGGGGCTGTTGTCCGGCTTGCGCTCCAGCAGGAGGATCAGATCTGCCAGCACCTCGGCCATACTCTGGTAGCGGTGGCGGGGATTTTTGGCGAGGGTTTTTTCGATGATTTTGCGCAGCTCCACTTCCAGGGGAGCCTTGAGGTGTTCCAGGGATCGCGGAGATTTGGTGAGGATGGACTGCAGCATGGCCGCGTCGTCCTTGCCGCTGAAGGGCAGGTGCCCCACCAGCATCTCGAACATCACCACGCCCAGGGACCAGATGTCGGTGCGGTGATCCACCGTGCGGCCCAGGGCCTGTTCCGGAGACATATATCCCGGGGTCCCCAG
>JAGRBF010000480.1:638-1822 GCA_020434205.1 Calditrichota bacterium
AGGTTGGCCGGTTTGATATCGCGATGGGTGATGCCCGCTTCGTGTCCGCGGGCCAACCCCCGGGCCAGCTGCACCGAAAAGCTCAGGATATCGTCCAGGCTCAGGCCGCCCTCCTGCAGCACCACCTTCAAACTGCGCCCTTCGTAATAGGCCATACAGATGAACATCTGGCCACTGCGGGTCTGGTAAAAATTGTGGATATTACAAATATTGGGATGGTCCAGCGCTGAGGCGGCCTGGGCTTCCTGCAAAAAGCGCTTGCGGACATTTTCGTTTTTGCTGAATCGCGGCGGCAGAAATTTCAGGGCCACGGAGCGATTCAAACGGCTGTCGTGCGCTTTAAAGACAACCCCCATTCCCCCGCTACCCAACTTTTCGGTGATGTGGTAGTGAAGGATTTGTTTGCCGATCATGGACGGACCTTAATGTTAGTGGTTCGCGGAGAGCTTCATCTCTGCTGAGGAATGCAATTAACATACCAGCTATCGGATCCCCGGGCCTGACCGGTGCATGAAGTGACCCGACCTTCCCCAGGGGGGGTGGTGCACCTGCCCTTTTTTCGGTACCGGCTTTTGCATAGCGGGGTGGCCTTGCTGCATTTTTATCATTTTTGACGCATATTTTGGGCGACAAGCGGTATTTTTTTGCAGGGAAGTGTGGCAGAGGCAAAAGCGCCGCAGCCGGTACCCAAAAACACAATCCCCGGATTGGAGGCCGGATTTTGTTACAAACTTCACGAATTTTCCTATGCAATTTTTTTACAATAACCTCGTCCCCACCCGGCGATTAACAGCAAAAGGACCCGGAACGGGGTTGCAAAAATGCAAGCCTTGCTCTATATTTTTCAGGTGCCGGAACGCCGGGTATTGCGATAACCGTGGGCACCTGTACTACAAATGTCACCGGGAAGGACGCCAGTCTTTAATGACCGTCGATGAACGAAAAATAGAAGATCAGAAGCTGATTGCCGAAGCACGGGAGGGCAAGGACAAGGCTTTTGAGCAATTGCTGAACAAATACCGCAACCTGGTTTATCACGTGATGATCAAGATGGTCCGCAACCCGCAGGAGGCGGAGGACCTTACCCAGGAGGCGTTTATCAAGGCCTTTAAGGCGTTAACCTCCTTTAACGAAGACTACGCCTTTTCCACCTGGTTGATGAAAATCGCCACCAACAACTGCAT
>JAGRBF010000481.1:0-166 GCA_020434205.1 Calditrichota bacterium
CCCGACAAGCCAGCAGCGCGAAAAGGGCGCCGATTAAAAAGAAACGAAAGAACATCTGAACCTCGCGAAGTTGGGAACCTGAGCAGCCGCTTTTTTCCCGTGGGTAGGGTTTACGGGAAAACCACCTTTTTGTTTGCCAAACTTCCCCCGTTTTACCTCGTAAATT
>JAGRBF010000481.1:222-3952 GCA_020434205.1 Calditrichota bacterium
ATTGAATCCATGATAACAACAAAGCCTAATTGCCGGGTAAATCCGTAATGGCCGGCTTTTTCTGATTTTGTTCTGGTTTATCCCGGCGGGAAATAGATGCCCCATAACATCAGGAGGGAAAATGGCCAGGTATAAACGCAGTATTTTTCTGGGAATGATTCTGATTTCCCTGGGCATCACCTTAACAACCGCCCTGGGAGCGGATTTGGGCTCGGTCGGCATCGTGCTGATCGGGGTTGGCGGATTTTTTATCATTGCCGGGATCCGCCTGAAGAACAAAGGTTAAACAGGCTGTCCCCGAAAACAGTCTGGCCCCGAAGTTAAACTTCGGGGCCAGACTGTTAATCAAACTTCGGAGCCAGGGTATGCAATACTAACCGGCAGTGGCAATGGTAAAGGGAATTTTCAGCTTTTCCCAGTGCAGGAAAGCGGTGGCGCTGTTGCCGTTGAGATCTTCGAAACCGTAGGCGAGCCATTCCTGGTGCCCTGCTTCCACCGGTTTGACCTTAATGCGCAGCGCGTCCTGGGATTGGTCGTAAGAATAGCTGCCCCATGCATCGGCGCCTTTGTTGAAGATGATCTCGAACTCATCTTTACCGGGCACCATGTGGATGCTGTAGGTGCCGGCGGGGAGGGATTCGCCGTTGACGGTTACATCCTTGCTGATCGAGATGGTGGTGTTTTCGTTGGCACCGGCCCGCCAGGGAAAGGGTTTGTTGTTAGAGTATTTGTTGCCTTCGTTAAGTCCGTAAGGCACCAGCTCTCCCCAAACGGTGCGGCCCTTAACCCCGGGACGGCTGTAATTGATTTCGATTTCGGTATCCACGCCGATGGTTTGGGATACGGAGGCTTTGAGGCTTGCCCGAACCTTGTCGCCCTGTCCGAACAATGCGGTAGAGGTGATCATAGCCCCCAGCAACATCAAACTAACCAGCATAACAGACCTGTTCATACTTTCTCCTGAATAATAGTGAAATAAATAAAAGTGGGATTTGCCCCGGCGGTATTTCCAGGCGGAAGACCGCGCTTATTGTGGGGTACAAACCAACGGATTGCGTGTTTGTTTCAAGATAGTAAAAATTTTTGGAAGCGCTGCATTTTTATTTTGTGCTTTTCCGGCGCATTGACTATAATGGTCAACGTTCTATGACAGCACCATCCGGAACACGCAACACTTACAGCTTCGGTAAACCGGCTATGGTGGTGCGGGCGAAACACCCTTTTCACCCGGCTGCCTGAATCAATAGCTTGTTGGCTTCCTTCTACGCCGACATTGTATCGCTTTATATCCACATTTTTTGGCAAAACAGAACGACCCACCGGGTCGGACGTATTGTTGTTTTTTTTCGAACTTTTTGCAAAGGAGGTTTGATGGCGCAGTGTTTCCATAACCACACGTAGTTCGGGCAGGGCCATCATGTTTATTTCAGTTAAACGGTTTTTAAGAGACAACCCCAATTTTGCTGGAGTTTTAATATGATGAGATTTTTCGCTGTATTGTGTTCTTTGATGTTTTTGCTGTTTAGCGCCGTTCAGGCCAATGCCCCGCGCGGGCAAAAAATGCAGGAAAACGCGGCACACGCCCCCGGCCGCCTGCTGATCAAACTCAACCCCACCGCTACCGCCATCGTAGACGCTTCCCTTCAAAAGTCCTCCGCTTCCGTTTTTTCCGGGCTCGCTTCCCTGGATGCCCTGCATCAGCAGGCCGGTGCGGTTAGTGTGGCACATGCCTTCCAACCCGCCCAGAACCGTATGCTCGCCGAACAAATCGGGATTAACCGATGGTTCATGGTGGAAATGGACAAGGAGGCGGACATCCTGGCCCTGGCCGAAGCCTATGAGAGCGATCCCAACGTGGAATCGGTTTCTCCGGACTGGCAGGCTTTCCCGGCCGCCGTGCCCAACGACCCCCTGTACAGCAGCCAATGGGGCCACAACAACACCGGCCAGATGCTGAGTTACTGCTGGAGCTGCGGGGGCCATCCCGCCGGTTCCCCGGTCGGCACCCCCGGCTTCGACGCCAATGCCCAGGCCGCCTGGGACAATTCCCAGGGTTACGGCAGCGCCAGTATTATTATTGGTATTATTGACAGCGGTGTGGATATCGACCACCCGGATCTGCGCCTGGTGGCCGGCTGGGATTACGGCAGCAATGACAGTAACCCGGACGATAACAGCGCCAGCCCCGGTCACGGTACCGCCTGCGCCGGCGTGGCCGCAGCGCGCGCCAACAACGGCCTGGGGGTCAGCGGGATTGCCGGGGGATGCAGCGTGATGCCCCTCAAGGTGGCCAACAATGCCGGGAGCATGTTTTTCTCCTCCATTCAAAATGCTCTCATTCATGCCGCGGACAACGGGGCCCACATCGCCAGCATGAGTCTGGGCGCTTCCATTTCCAGCGACGCCGCCACGGACAATGCCCTGGCTTATGCTTACAATTCCGGGGTGGTGCTTTTTGCGGCCACCGGCAACTACAACCAGAGCACCATCAGCTATCCGGCCATCAATACCAACGTTATTTCGGTGGGCGCCGCTTCTCCCTGCGGGGATCGCAAACGCAGCAGCAGCAGTTCCAGCGAGGTTAACCCGGGCGTCAGCACCGACCCCAACGGTTACACCTGCGACGGGGAACGCTGGTGGGGTTCCAACTACGGTTCCACCAGCCAGGATGCCCGCACCGCGGTAGACATCATTGCCCCGACCATTATGCCCACCACGGATATTCAGGGCTCCGGCGGCTACGATTCCGGCGACTACAGCCTGTGGTTTAACGGCACTTCCTGCGCCACCCCGTATGCCGCCGGCGTAGCCGCACTGGTTATGTCCCAACATCCGACCTGGAGCCCTGCTCAGGTGCGAGCCCAGCTTACCAGCACCGCCATCGACATCCAGAACGTCGAATCCGGGGCCGGCTGGGATCGCTACACCGGATACGGGATGGTGGATGCGGCAGCTGCCACCGGTGGCGGCGGGCCGACCAACCAACCGCCGGTAGCAGTGGTGAACGGTCCCTATACCGGAATTGCCGGAACCGCGGTAAGTTTCAGCAGCGCCGGTTCCAACGATCCGGACGGCACCATCACCGGGTATTCCTGGAATTTCGGGGACAACAGCAGCAGTTCGGCCGCCAATCCCTCCCATACCTATGCTTCGGCCGGCACCTACACGGTTACCCTCACCGTTACCGACAACGACGGGGCGCAAACCTCGGCCAGCACCACGGCCACCATCAGCCCCTCCGGCGGTGGCGGCACCTGGGAAGTGATTACCTATGACGACTTTGAGAGCGGCTGGGGCAACTACGTCGACGGCGGCGCAGATTGCCGGCGCAGCAGCAGCGATGCGGCTTATGCGCATCAGGGAACCTATTGCGTCCGGATTCAGGACAATACCAGCACTTCCATTTTCAGCTACGGCAGCGGCCGGGACGTTACCGGATACGATGAAATCCGGGTGTCCTTCTGGTATTATCCGCGCAGCATGGACAACTCCAACGAAGATTTCTGGGTGCAGTATTACGACGGCGCCACCTGGCACACCGTGGCCAGCTACGCCCGAAATATCGACTTCCAGAACAACAATTTTTACCGGGTGGACGACGTGATTATCTCCCGGACCAGCTACAACTTCCCCACCAATATGCGCATTCGCTTCCGCTGCGACGCCAGTGGCAACAGCGACTGGGTTTATATCGACGAAGTTGAAGTGGCCGGGCGCAGTAATGCCGCCA
>JAGRBF010000481.1:4133-8294 GCA_020434205.1 Calditrichota bacterium
CGCGGTCAGCAGAGCGCAGGGGTTTACAATTATCTGTGGGATGGCAATAATGAGGCGGGTGTGAAGGTCGCCAGCGGGGTCTATCTCTACCGGATGGTAGCCGGTAACCACGTCCAGACCAAACGTATGATACTCCTGAAATAAATCGGCAATAACCCGGGGCGGTATCCTATGCGGTATCGCCCCTTTTTTTGAGAACCACCCCCTCGATTTCCTCCTCAACCAGGATCAACTCAAGATCCGCATCGTACAGGGCGTTAAACTGGAAGACCTGCTTCTCCGCCACATACCGATAGATCAGGTTGTCGATCTCCGGGGCATCGATATGGGCCAGCTGCTCCTGGGCCACCCACAGCAACTCCCCTTCCGGGCAGTCGGGTACATTTTCCGGTCCGGCAATTTCCGCCAGATAAACAAAACAGATCCAATTGTAAACACCCGGTGAGCTTTCCACCAGGGTGCCGCAATAAGACGGCCTGGAAATCTGCAATCCGGTTTCTTCCCGGGTTTCCCGGACCGCCGCGTCCAGGGGCGATTCATGGGGATCGATTTTACCGCCGATCGGGGTTATTTTGCCCTGGTGCGGGGGACGGTGGCGCCGGAGCAGCATATATTTTGTCCCGGATTTGAGAAGAACCAGGACGGCGGGTTGTTTGATTCCCGGTGGAACTTTAACCATGGGTAGCCATTTTTGCCGCACCTCAGCGATGCTGTTCGTATACCTGAGCCGGGGCGATCCCGGAAAGTTTCTGGCGTTCTTCCTCTGTCAACCCCGGGCATTCCGCGGCCCCCAGGGCGTCGCGGAGTTGGGCGGCGGTGCGAATACCCGCTGCCACCGTGGTAACGGCAGGATGGCCAAGTGCAAATTGCAGGGCGGTTTGGGCGGGATTTCGGTCCGGCTGGCTCAGCCTTTTAACGGCGTAAGCGGCATTTTCCACCCGGTCGCGATCCAGGTTAAGATAAGAGGTCGGGGTTTTGCCGGCCAGGAGTCCCCGGGCCAAAGCGCCGCGAACAATTACCCCGACACCGGCATCCTGCAAAAGCGGAAAACAGCTTTCCTCCGGCCGGCGGTCCAGCAGGCTGTATTGCATCATCACCGAAACCATTTGGGAGCGTTCCACAAAACGGCGGATAACGTTGGGGCGAATGGAAGAAATGCCGTACCAGCGGATTTTGCCGGCCGCTTTAAGCATTTCGAAGGCCTCAATCGTTTCATCGGTCGGGTCGTCTATGGTCCCCCCGTGCAGCTGGTACAAGTCGATATAGTCGGTCTGGAGACGCCTTAAGCTGTCTTCCACCGCGCTGAGAATATAATCTTTACGGGGGTTCCAGTCCCACCCGCTGCCGTCCGCTCTGAGCTGGTTTCCCACCTTGGTGGCGATAACCACCTCCTGGCGGCGGTCCTTGAAAACCCGGCCGAGGCAGGTTTCGTTCTCCCCCTGCTGGTAGAGATCCGCGGTATCAAAAAAGTTAATGCCGCCATCCAGAGCCTGGTGGAGAATCTGCTGATTCTGGCGGAAATTGCTGCCCAGGGACATGCAGCCAAAAGCCACTTCACTGATCTGTAAATCCGATTTCCCGAGGTTAATGCGCTTCATCGTTTCAATCCCGTTTGCGGTGCGTTTTCCGGTGAGGACCCCATTCTAACAGAAAGGAAGGCTTAAATCAAGAAAAAGGATGCCGGAAACCGGCATGGGATTTTCCCGGTGAAGTAACCACATTTTTGTCCGATAATGGAATTGAATTGGGAGAACACAAAATGGACTTTGTGAGCCGATCTGCAAAAACGCTCGAACATTTGGCCTTCCTAACGGGCAGTGGTTACTGGACTTATCATTTCAGGCAGGATTACTGTACCTGGTCGGATAACTTCCTCACCCTTCTGGGCTTCGAACCCGGCTTTTCCCTTTCCCGCACAACCCTCAGAACCAACCTGGTCTCTCCTTCGGATCTGCCGCTCTTCCAAAATGCAGTGGAAAAAGCGATGGCGGAGGGCAATAGTTCCTTTACCTGCCAGCTCAGCACCCGCTACCCGCTGCGAATGACCCTGAGCCTGCTGCTGGAATACGATCCGGAGGGCAAACCCCTGATATTAGCAGGGTTGGCAACTCCCTGTCCGCAAAAGGAGCAGACCCTTCCGCCGCAACCAGGCGCTTCCAAACTGAGCCCGGCGGTTTGCCCGACCCCGACCGCGGATCCACCGTCTCTCCCCGATGGGAACCTAGATTCCCCCTCCGACCCATGGGATTACCATCATCTCTTTGCGCTTTCCCCGGAGCCGGTTTGCTTGGTCAATCTGGCCGGAGAAATTTTGCACGCCAACCCGGCATTCTATTCCGGGCTAGGGCGGGATTCCAGCCAGTTACAGGGCAAAACCCTCCCGGAACTGGTCCACCCGGACGATCGGGTAAGGGTCGGGAATATCGTGAACGCCCTTTTTCAGAGCGCCCGGCAGGAAGCTCATTTTCAGGCCAGATTCGAACGCCGGGATGGTTCGGAAGCCATCTGGTCCTGGAACATCAGCTGCGATTGGGACCAGAAACGCGCCTATTGCAATATCCGGGATCTTACCGAACAAATCGCCGCCCGGGAAAAGCTGGTCCGCTCGGAAACCCTGCTCAAAAAAGCTCAGCAAATCGCCCAGATCGGCCATTGGCATCTGGACCTCCGGCACAAGAGGCTGGAATGGTCCGAGGAAACGTGCCGGATCCACGGGGTTCCGCCGGATTTTGTGCCGGATCTGGAAACCGCTATTAATTTTTATGCGGAGGAATGCCGGGCTGATATCGAAAAGGCCGTTCGGAAAGCAATTGAAGACGGCACTCCCTACAAACACGACTTACGGATTATCACCCGCCAGGGGGAAAAGAAACACGTTCGCGGCCTGGGAATTCCGGAATACGAAAACGGAGTGGTGGTTGCGCTGTCCGGGGTTTTTCAGGACATCACCCTCGAAAAAGAGGCGGAAAACCGTCTGAAGGCCAGTGAAGCCCGTCTGGAAGAAGCCCAGATGCTGAGCAAACTGGGGCATTGGGAATATATTCCCGCTCAAAAATGCCTCACCCTTTCCAAAGGCATGCGGCGGATCTGGGAAATCGGAGAAGACGAAAAAGTAACCTTCAAAAAACTGTTGGCCATGGTGCCGCTTTTGGAGCGGGATTATCTGAAACGCAAACTGAAATCCTCCCTGACCGAGCTCAAGGATGTTCAGCATCAGCATCGCGTTATCACCCCCTCAGGGCAGGAAAAGCACATGGTGGTCAACATCATGGCCATCACCGATTCCAACCGCAATATCATTTCCCTGCGGGGCACCGCCCAGGACATCACCGAAAAGGTCCTCGGGGAAGAACAGCTTATCCGCGCCAAAATTCAGGCGGAGATCGCCTCCAAAAGTAAGGCGGAATTTCTTTCCATGATGTCCCACGAAATCCGCACCCCCCTCAACGCGGTGATAGGGATGACCCACATTCTGCAGCAGGAGAACCCCCGCGAGGACCAGACAGACCATTTGGACGTGCTGCGATTTTCAGCGGAAAGTCTGCTCAATCTGATCAACGACATCCTGGATTTCAGCAAAATTGAGGCGGGGAAGCTGGTGCTGGAACACATCCCCTTCTCCATATCGCAGCTCATTAACAAGCTGGTGAGTTCTCTCGCGCTTCGGGCCAAGGAAAAAGGGATCGAGCTGAACGCTAACATCGCCCCGGACATCCCGGATTCCCTGATCGGCGACCCCAATCGTTTTAAGCAAATTCTGACCAACCTGATCGGCAACGCCATCAAGTTTACCGAAGAAGGTTACGTTCGCATCCAGGCCTATATGCTCAGCCTGCAGGACACCATGGTGCGGCTGCGTTTCGAAGTGGAAGATACCGGAATTGGCATCGAACCCGCGCAGCAGGCGGAAATTTTCCGGAGCTTTACCCAGGCCAGCAGCGATACCACCCGCAAATACGGGGGCACGGGATTGGGATTGGCGATCACCAAAAAAATGCTGGAAGCCTTCGACAGCCAGATCAAGTTGCAGAGTGAACCGGGGCGCGGCTCGGTATTTTATTTTGATATCGACTTACAGATTTCCAAGATAGAAGTGGAGACATCGCGGGACCAAAGCCCGGCGGCGGCCAAAAGCCTTAGCCTCAACGGAACGCGAGTTCT
>JAGRBF010000481.1:8338-8640 GCA_020434205.1 Calditrichota bacterium
AAATGGGAAGCTCGGGTGGAGGTGGCCCGCGACGGCCTGGAGGCCATCGCCAGGCATCAAGCCGAGGATTTCGACCTGATTCTGATGGATTTGCACATGCCGCGTATGGGCGGGGTGGAGGCCTGCAAAAAAATCCGGGCCCTGGAGAATCCCACCAAATCCTCTGTGCCGATTATTGCCTTAACAGCCTCGGCTCTGGTGGAAACCCAAAATGAGGTCCAAATGGCGGGGATGAACGACTACGTCACCAAACCCTTCAACCCCAAGGTTCTGTTTCAAACAATAACCAGTATCCTTTCCGG
>JAGRBF010000482.1 GCA_020434205.1 Calditrichota bacterium
GGGGCGGGATGACGAAGTAGCCACATTACAATTGACCAGCGTATCGCTCGGAAAAACCAGCGCTTTTACTCCCGTCAACCTTGAGAAAGCTATGAAGTCTTTAATACAGTATTGGAAATCTTTCCGGGAGTTTTTGCTGGACCGGGAGGTCTACGGGTTTTCCCTGGAAGATATCCTCATCAAATTTTTCTTCCTGACGGTGCTCATCCTCACCGTCACCTGGCTGATGCCCTCGGAACGCCCTTTTGAATACGCCAATCTCAAGATCGGCAATATCGCCACCGAAGAAATTATCGCCCCCTTCAAATTTCCCATCCTGAAAACGGAAAACGAGCTGAAACGGGAACGGGAGGCCGCCCGCGCCAAGGTCCTGATGGTGTTTAACCGCGACGGGGAAACCGATAGCCGCCAGCAAATCCGCATCGGCTCTTTTTTTGACGAACTGGGGACTTTCTTCAAAAAATATCCTCTCAGCAGCGTCCTGCACCAGGCCCTGGACCCGGTTCTTCTGGATGCCAACAAACAGTCGGTGGATAGTTTCCTGGTTCAGTTTAAGCTGAAGTACAACGTCAACCTTAATCAGGATCAGCTGGTGCGCTTTTACCAGCTTTATAAGGATGAACGCCTCTCCAAGCTGGCCAATTTTCTGGGACAAACCCTCAGCATCAGTTTTAAAAACGGGATTCTGGATCGCCCGCGCACGGAAATTTCCGGCACGGAGATCATCGTGGTGGACGACGGCATTGAGGAAACCCGGGCTCTGGAGGATCTTCAGGGCATGGGCGAAGCCCAGATGAAGATCAGCAGCCTGTTGCGCAACCGCTACGAAAGCAATTCTCTGGAGCTAACCGGGGCGGAACTGGTAATTCCCGCCTTCCTGAGCCCCAATCTCAATTACGATGCGGAGGTAACCCAGGAACGCGTCGAACAGGCTGTCCACGATGTGCCCCTGGCCAGTGGTTTTGTGGAGCAGGACGAGCGCATTATCGACAGCAACGAGAAGATCACCGCGGACGTTTTTCAGAAATTGCATTCTCTGGAGGTGGCCCAAAAAGAACGCTCCGCCGCTCAAAAAGGGTTTCAGCAGCTGCAGTTTCTGGCCGGCAAGGGCCTGTTCGCCTTTACGGTTCTGTTCCTAACCATTATTTACCTGATCCTGCGGCGGCGCACCATCTTCCACAACAACCGCCTGATCGGCATGTTTACCATTATCCTGCTGCTGCAGTTTGTGGTGGCCGGCATTATTCAACTTTATACGGAATGGCCGGCCTTAACCATCCCGGTGGTCCTGGCTCCCATGCTGATCGCCATGCTGCTGGATTCCGGCCTGGCGATGATCTCCACGGTCAGCGTCTCCCTGATCCTGGGCTCGGCGATGGGCAACGATTATACCTTCACCTTCAATTCTCTGGTGGTGGGCAGCATGGCCATTTACGCGGTGCAGAAAATCCGCAACCGCCGGGAGATGTTCCGGGCCATCCTCCTTATTTTGCTGGCCTACCTGACCATCAACCTGATCGACGGCTTTATCCACATGAAGGCCGTTACCACCATTCTGCGTAATTTTGCTTATTTTTCCATGCCCTCCGGCATCCTGGCCCCGGTGGTGGTCTTTTTTCTGGTGGGCCTCTTCGAACGTTACTTCGACGTTACCACCGATATTACCCTGCTGGAACTTTCGGACCTGAACCACCCCCTTCTCAAACGCCTTTCGGTGGAGGCCCCGGGCACCTTTCACCACAGCATTGTGGTGGCCAATCTGGCGGAGGCCGCCTCCCTGGCCATTAACGCCAACGCCCTGCAAACCCGGGTGGGCTGCTATTTTCACGATATCGGGAAGATGGTGAAGCCGGAGTATTTCGTGGAAAACCAGATGGGCGGGCCCAACAAGCACGACAATCTATCCCCCCACATGAGCACCCTGATCCTGATCAATCACGTCAAGGAAGGCGCCAAGATGGCCGCCAAACACAACCTGCCGCGGATCATCACCAATTTTATAACGGAACACCACGGCACCAGCCTGATCTCCTACTTCTACCATAAAGCGCTGGAAAACAAAGGAAAAGACGGTAAGGCAGTCAACGAAATCGACTTTCGCTATCCCGGCCCCCGCCCCAAAACCAAGGAAACGGGTATCGCCATGCTGGCCGATACAGTGGAAGCCGCCTCGCGGGCCCTGCAGAATCCCACCCCCCAGCGCATCCGCAACCTGGTGGACGAGCTGGTCAACAAAAAGCTGGAAGAGCAGCAGTTCGACGAGTGTAACCTGACCCTCAAGGAAATCAGCCGCATCAAGGAAGCATTTATCCCCATTATTACCGGGATCCATCACGTTCGGATCGAATATCCGGAAAGCGACAAGGATAAACGGGGCAATCGGGATAAGAACGGCAAAGCCACCCAAAGCGAAGGGGCCAAAGAGAGCAAAACCCCGCCCGCTACCAATCCTCCCCTGGAAGAAAAAGGAAAAACCCAATGAGCCCGGTCGAGGTATTTTACCAGGATGCCCCCTTTGAGGTGGATGCGGAACAGGCGATCGCCCTGGCCGGAGACGTTATTGACGGCGAGCAACTGGCGGTGGAAAACATCAATATTATTTTTGTGAATGACGCTTTTCTCCAGGATATGCACCGCGATTACCTGGACGACGATACCCCCACCGACATTATCACCTTCAATCTCAGTGAGGATGAGGACAATATCCCGGTGGAAGGGGAACTTTATATTTCCCTGGACCGCGCCCGGGAATTCGCCGGGCAAAACGGCATCGACCTGACCGCGGAAATTGCCCGCCTGGTTATTCACGGGATTTTACACCTCAAGGGGTACGATGATCGCACCCCGGAAGACCGCCAGGCAATGCGCCAGCGGGAAGATCATTACCTGGGACGCAACCCCAAAGGAATTTCACCCCTTAAATAAAGGCGATTATCCCGAAAAGCTGTTTTTTTTTCGGGCACTTTGCCATAATTTCAGACTTGATCGTATTGTTAACCAATCGAAGGTATTCCTGAACAGTTGGGATCTGAACTCATACTTTTTTACGCCCTGGCATTCCTGATACTGCTGCTGCTTTCCGCTTTCTTTTCAGGATCCGAGACGGCTTTCTTTTCTCTTTCTCCCTCCGCGGTGGAAGAACTGGCAGGGTCCCGGCAAAAAAGCGAAAATCGGGTCGCCGAATTGCTGCAGCGTCCCAGGCAACTTCTGGTCACCATTATCATTGGCAATACGGTGGTCAATATTACCATGGCTTCGCTGGCCGCCCAACTGACCCTGGAAATTGCCCACCGAATTCAGGTCCGGGAAGAATTGGCCCTGGCCGTGGAAATCGTGGTGGTTACCCTGGTTATCCTGATTACCAGCGAAATTCTGCCCAAGGTTATCGCTGTGCGCAAGCCGGAGGTTTTTGCCCGGCAAACCGGCCTGATCCTGCAAACCACCCTCTACCTTTTTTATCCGCTGAGCCTCTTTTTGACCCGCTTTACCCGGTTCCTGCAAAATTCGGTGGGTTTTTCCGAGGATAAAGCCCAGCTACCGGTGGAAGAACTGAAAACCCTGGTAGAAGTGGCCGAGGAGCACGGCCCACTGGAAAAAGACGAAAAGGAAATGATCTCCAGTATCTTCGAGTTCGGGGAAAC
>JAGRBF010000483.1:0-2188 GCA_020434205.1 Calditrichota bacterium
TCTGTTTTGGGTGCAGGATTAAATTGCAGGATTGGCATTCGACCAAACGGATCTCGGATGCCGTTCGGCCGGATGGAGAGCTAATGTAACTGTTTTGGGGGTTAAATGTTACTCCGGATCTGAATTTCTAACGGTATTATCCCGTTTATCCTTGCCCTTTGTTTGGCCTCACGCTGCGCCTCAGCGCAGTTCCGGCACCCGCTGAAAAAGCCTCTCCAGCGTTCCGGCAGTGGGGTTGTCCTCAATAAATCCGGGAAATTGCCGTGCTTGTTCCAGATCCGCGACCAGATCGAAATCCTTCTGATGGACCGAAAAATACCATCCCTTTTCACGCAGGAGTTCCCCGAGGTATTCCTGTTCGGTTTGGCCGGGGGTGGGGATAAACAGGGCGGGAATCCCCAGTTCCACCAGCTCCATCAGGGTAGAATAACCGCTCCGGGATACCACCATGCGGCTGCGGTTGAGGATATCCTGCATTTTATCGCGGCTGAGATGAGAGTAGACTTTTAAACCGGGTTCATCCACCACCGCTTCGCTGGATTCCGGTTTTCCCAAAACCACCACTTTCTGGCCGGAAATATTGCGGATTTGCCCCATTATCAACTCTTCCAGAAGGGTGCGTTGGGGTTCGGGACCGGATACGGTGACGAAAAGGTCAATATCGCGCGCCACTTCCCGCCGGACCACGCTGGAAAGCAGGCCGATAAAACGGTAGCGAGCGGGATCGCCGGCGCGGCTGAGCTCCCCGCTCAGAACCCCTCGTTCCCCGGAAGGGTCGGCCAGGTCGGGAATCCACACCTCTTTAAAGCGGTAGTGGTAATAGGCATTCATTCGGGCCAGAATGGCCTTGAGCCATTGGACCTGCCGGGGAACTTCGAAGACAATCTGGTGGGAAATAAAATAGGAGGGAATTCCGCGGTGGTACATGCCGTAACACTGGTCGCTGATAATCAGGTCGATGGGCCGGCTTTTCACCAGCTTTTTGATGAAGCGCCGCTCCTCCCAGACCTTGCCGAAAACCCGGGGCATCTGCAAAAACAGCTTTATGGCAAACCACCCGCGTTTGGAATAGCGGATAGCGTAACTGGGGGTTTCCACAAACTCCGCCTGCGGCACCTCGCCTCTGAGGAAGGACAAAGCCCGCCCGTTGGAGCCTATCAGCACCTTCCATCCGCGCAACAGGAGTTCCCGGATGAGGGGGAGGCTGCGGCTGGCATGTCCGAGCCCCATATTCAAAACGGGATAAAAGACGGTTTTCGGCATACGATCAGGCGTGCTTCTCAATCCATTCTTTTACGAGCAAAGCAACCCGGTCCAGGGTTTCCGGGTAGCTGGTTCCCTGGCGCACCAGGACCTTAAAGGAATGATCCCCACCTTCCACCCAGTGCAGGGTTACCCTCTCCCGGAAATTGCTGATCGCGCCCTGGAGCAAATCCATTCGCGCAAAGGCATCCCGGGTCCCCTGCACAAAAAGCATCGGGGCAGTACTCTCACTAAAATATTCGTCGCGGATGTTGTCGTATTTGCCGGGGGCATGGAGGGGATATCCCAGAAAGATCATTCCGCGCAAATCCTTAACATCCCGGGCCACCATGGTTGCGACCCTTCCCCCCATACTTTTTCCACCGATAAACAGCTGGCTGTATTTGAGGTTTTGTTTGCACCAGGAGATCGCCATTCGCCAGGCGTTGGTCAGGGTCGGCCCGGAATCCGGGACCTTCTTTCCCGCCATGGCGTAGGGAAAATTGAAGCGAACCACATTTACGCTCTCCCCGTGAATGCCCTTGGCGAGGGTCTCCATAAACGGAGAATCCATATTGTTCCCGGAGCCATGCGCCAGGAGAAACAAGGGCTTATCGTTGTAAAAAGGTTCGGGAATCCGGAGCTGGATTTGATGGGTATGATCAATTTCGGTAGTAACCAACGACATGAAGTATCTCCCAGGATGTTTAGGCCAAAAAGATAGTTGCAACAGCCTGCAAAATCAAGCAATTGGTGAGTTGGTTAGGTTTTGTTTGCAGCCGACAATGCCCTTTGCATAAAAACGCAAAAGCCGCCCGAAGGCGGCTTTTGCGTTAAAGTAAAATTTGAAGAAAAAGAACTTAGGCTTTGCTGTCTTCTTCCTCGCTGTCGCCGTCATTGTCCCCGGCATCAGCGGTTTCTTCGCCCGCAGCCTCTTCCTCTGCTG
>JAGRBF010000483.1:2238-2932 GCA_020434205.1 Calditrichota bacterium
CATCGGCACCGGCGTCCTCATCGTCCTTGGCTTTTTTCTTGCTGACTTTGCGGCCTTTGCCTTCTTCGGGTTCTTCTTCCCCGAGTTCGGGCACCTTATCCACCATTTCCTTGAGGGTCGTGGGGGTGAGGGCGTGTTCGGCCATGTAACCTTCGACGATCTCGCGGTCCTTGCCCTTCATGTAGGCGTTTACCGAAAGAACGATGCGTTTGTTTTCCTTATCAAACTCGGTCACCTTCAGGGGCAGTTCGTCCCCGACTTTGAAGTGATCGGCTGCTTTTTTGATGCTGGTTTTGCCCAGTTCCCGCAGGGGAACGAAAGCATCCACACCCAGAGGCAGGCTGACAATCACCCCTTTGTCGATCAGCCGGACAATCTTGCCGGTGGTTTCGGTGCCGTCCTGATAGGAGGTTTCGAAGGTATCCCAGGGATTGGATTCCACCTGCTTGTGTCCCAGGGCGATGCGGCGTTCGGATTTGTTGATGTCCAGAACGACCACATCGATTTTTTCACCCTTGCGGATAATTTCGCTCGGATGGCGGACTTTTCGGGTCCAGGACAGATCGGAGATGTGAACCAGACCGTCCACGCCTTCTTCCAGTTCCACAAATGCGCCGAAGGGCGTCAGGTTGCGGACGGTGCCGGTGTGGCGGGAATCCACGGGGTATTTGCTTTCGATATCTTCCCAGGGATC
>JAGRBF010000483.1:3103-3516 GCA_020434205.1 Calditrichota bacterium
TCCACAAATGCGCCGTAATCGGTGAGGCTGACCACTTTGCCTTTAACGGTGCTGCCAACCGGATAACGTTCGGCGATGTTTTCCCACGGATGCGGTTTAAGCTGCTTGAGGCCCAGGGAGATGCGGGTTTTTTTCTCGTCGAATTCCAGGATCATAACATCGATCTCTTCGTCGAGGCTTACCATCTCGGAGGGATGGCTGACCCGGCCCCAGGAAAGGTCGGTGATGTGCAACAGGCCGTCTACACCGCCCAAATCGATAAAGACCCCGAAATCGGTGATGTTTTTGACCACACCGCGGCGCACCTGCCCTTTTTCCAGGGTGCCCAGGATTTCCTTGCGCTTGCTTTCCAGTTCTTTTTCGATAATGACGCGGCGGGAAACAACGATGTTTTTGCGCTGCTCATTCACCTT
>JAGRBF010000483.1:3589-4317 GCA_020434205.1 Calditrichota bacterium
GGCAGGAAGGCGTCGATACCGTCCAGATCCACCACGAAACCGCCTTTGATGCGGCGAACGATCCGGCCGGTGATAACTTCATCATTTTCGTGTTTTTTCATGAGGCGTTCCCAGGCGCGCAGGAAGTAAACCTTGCGGCGGGAAACCTGCACATTGCCGTCGGCATCTTCCGGAGATTCCAGGAACAACTCTACGGGATCCCCTTCCTTAAATTCACTGATATCAATGAATTCCTCTACCGGAATCATCCCTTCGCTTTTGAAGCCGAGGTCCACAATCACATAAGAGGAACCGATTTCCAGAATGCTACCGGAAACGATCTCTTCCTGATTGAATTTGGAGAAACTTTTGTCGTAGAGGGCCTGGAGGGTATCGTGATTGGCATCGGTCTGAGCCATCAACGCCTCTGCTTCTTCGGGCGTCATCACCTGACCGGGCTGGAATGCCGCTTCCTTGCCTGCACCTGCTTTTTTCTCAGCCTTGGGGGTTTTAGGTTCCGCTTCCGTTGCAGTAACCTGTTCGGGTTTAACGTCTTCAGCCATTAAATAAGTCCTTAATCGTGATGAGTGAAACGCTTCCTTTAGAGGAACGCGGGGCCAAACTTAATATGGAAAGCAAGGTATATCAATAGGTTTTTCAATTTTCGGGGGGATGATTGAGGGAATTTCAGGAAAAATCAACAAAACTACTGCAACAAGATCATTTTTCGCACTTCCTTGTCCTTTCCG
>JAGRBF010000484.1 GCA_020434205.1 Calditrichota bacterium
AATTCCACCAATACCGTGTATGTCGGGGTTTATTCCGATCTCAACGGCACTGCGCTTGCCGAAGGGATTCTGAACCTGAATATCGCCCCCAACGGGAACTGGTTTACCGCCACCCTGAATCCCGCGATTCAGTTTAATCCCAACGAGACCTTCTACCTGGTGGTTGGGGCGGACGGCTTCATCAGCTTTCCGGCGGGATTCGATTATACCGCCACGGTTCCCAACAACAGCTTTTATTTTGATGTGGCCACTTCGGCGTGGGTGAATATCAATACCATTCCCGCCTTTGCCAACGGGGCTTTCCTGGTGCGGGCTTCCGGCGATTACATCGGCGGCAGCAACAACCCGCCCACCGCGGTGGCCAATGTGCCTTCCAGCGGTCAGGTGAATCAGAGCGTCACTTTCGATGGTTCCGGTTCTTTCGATACCGACGGCAGCATTACCGCTTATGCCTGGAATTTCGGGGATGGGACAAACGCCAACCAGGCGGTGGCCAGCCATTCCTACAGCTCCGCCGGCACCTTTACCTGGTCCCTCACCGTTACCGATGACGACGGCGCTACCGGGCAAACCAGCGGGCAGATTACCATCACCGGTGGTGGCGGCGGTTCCCGCCTGACGGTCGCGCCCACCAGCGGCACGGTTGCGCCGGGCGGCTCTCAGACCATTACCGCCACCTACGATGCCATCGGCCAGAACGCCGGCACCTATAACGGAACCATCCAGATTACCGGCAACGGGGGTACCATTAACCTGCCGGTTTCGGTTTTCGTTGATCCTTCGGTGGGCATCGACGATGATGTGGTGGTCAGCGAAGGGTTCTCCCTGGGGCAGAATTATCCCAATCCCTTCAATCCGACCACGGAAATCGCCTATCGTCTGGAAAACAGCGGTCCGGTAAGCCTGACCGTCTATAACTCCCTGGGCCAGAAGGTGCGAACTCTGGTGAACAGCAACCAGCCTGCCGGTGCTTTTCAGGTGCGTTGGGATGCGCGTAACGATCAGGGGCAGCCGGTGGTCAGCGGGGTTTACATCTATACCCTGCGGGCCGGTCAACAGACCTTGACCCGTAAGATGACCCTGACCCGCTAGCAGTTCCGGTCCGTTGATTTGTTGAATATGGCGGTTGTGGGTGTCCGGTTTAGCCGGCACCCACTACCGCTTTTTTAGTCTTTGGGGTTGGTGGCGAACACGGTCAATTCGGTAATAAAACCGCGATCTTCCATCTCCAGGGCGGCCACGATGGCATGGGCGATGTCTTCGCTCTGCAGTTTGGTGGGGTTATAAGGTCGGGGATCAAAACCGGCGGTAACCGCAAAATCGGTCTGCACTTCACTGGGGTTGATCAGCATAACCCGGATGTTATCCTTGCGCAGCTCTTCCCGCCAGCATTCCGTCATGGATTTCAGGGCGAATTTGGTGGCCGAGTAGGCGCTGCCCCGGGCGAAGCCGCGCAAGCCCGCGGTGGAGCTGATATTGATGATATTGCCGTAGCCCTGTTTTTTGAAGAGCGGCAAGGCGCCCTGCGCCATCATCATAGCCCCGGTAACGTTGGTGGCGAATACCGCGTTAAACTGGTCCACCTCAATTTCCGCCAACGGGGCGAAATAGCCGTACCCTGCGTTGTTGATCACCGCATCCAGCCGCCCGTAGGCATCCCGGATGGTCATGTACAAGTGCTCGACTTCCGCTTTTTGGGTTACGTCGCAGGGGATCGCCACCAGGCCGTTGTGTTTGGCAATGGCCTCCAGGCGATCCAGGTTGCGGGCGGTGATGATAACGGTCGCCCCTTTTTGCGCCAGCATTTTGGCGGTAGCCAGCCCGATGCCCGCGCTGCCGCCGGTTACGACGATTACAGATTCCTTGAGATTCATGAGACTCCTTGAATGGTTAGCCAGGGCGTGTTGATAATTCGAAAATTTAGATGATTGTCAATACGCCCTAAGATCAGGACTCGCTTTTTTCCTGGCGGTCCCGAAAAAAGTTGATCAGAAACTGACTGTTGGCCGGACTGAGATCAAAGCGGGCTCCGGCCTCGTTAACCCACTTCATGAAACGGCTTTCCGGGTGATCCTCCAACTGGGCGGATACCCACTGAATGGCGCGTTTCAGCCCTTCGTCCTGGGGCATGATGGTGCTCATTGTCTTTCTCCGGTTACATGGTTACATGGTTATTCGCTGCGCCACCCAACTACCTTTCCTCATTGTTCCTAATTCTCCGCCTGCAGGGCCAGCAAGCTGTGCAAACCCATTCCGATGGGCATGGCTTCTTCATCCAGATCAAAACGCGGGTCGTGAAGCATGTGCACAAACCCTTTTTCCTCGTTGCGGACCCCCAGGAAAATAAAACAACCCGGGACCTTTTGGGCATAGTAGGCGAAATCTTCCCCACCCATACTCGGGGTTCCCGGAAAAACCAGGTTCTCGCCGCCCAGCAGAGATGCCGTAGCACCGAGGGCCCTGTCCACCGCCTGTTTATGGTTGAAGGTGACCGGATATCCCTCGACGTAATCCAACTGATAATCGGCGCCGTGAGCCCCGGTAATGGCTTTTACCTGCTGCTCCAGGCGGGCCCGCATGGTTTTCTGCACTGCCGGATCAAAAGTGCGGATGGTGCCCATCAGGTGCGCGCTGGGTGATATCACGTTGTGAGCGCTTCCGGCGTGAAAGCCGGTAACCGATAGCACCCCCGGGGACTTGGGATCTATGTTGCGCGATACCACGCTTTGCAGGGCATTAACCAGCTGAGCACCGATGATAATGGGGTCCACGGTTTGCTCCGGCATGGCGGCATGCCCGCCCTTACCAATGATCTGAATATCAAAATCGTCCGGTTGGGCCAGAGCCGGGCCTTCACAGATTTGCACCGTCCCGGTGGGATTATAGGGCCAGACGTGCAGGCCGTAGACTTCATCGACCCCCTCCAGCGCCCCGTCTTCGATCATAAACCGGGCCCCGCCGGGAAGCTTCTCCTCGTTGGGCTGAAAGATAAAGCGCACGTTTACCCGGAGTTTGCTTTTCAGGTTGGTAAGGATGCGCGCCGCACCGATCAGCATGGCGGTGTGGGCATCGTGACCGCACATGTGGGCATAACCTTCCACCCGGGATTTATACGGTGGGTCGTTCAACTCCTGAATCGGCAGGGCATCCATATCCGCCCGCAGGGCAATGGTGCGGGTGGCTTCCGGAATGCGCAGATCCCCGACGACCCCGCTTTTTCCGACCCCTTCCCGGACCGCCAGCCCCAGTTCTTTGAGGGCCGCAGCGGCGATGCCGGCAGTGCGATGTACCTCAAAACCGAGCTCGGGATTCATGTGAATATCCCGCCGAATGGCGACGATTTCCGGGTAGATCGCCCGGGCCATTTCGCGAACCTGGTCGACGAGGGCCATATCAATTCCCCTTTCTGAGTAGTCCTATATTTAGGGTTGCGCGGGCTTTTTTGCAAAGCTTTTTCAGGTCAAATAAATCGCCTGGGTATCATCCCTTCAGCCCTGCAGGGTGAGATTGGATGAAGGCTCAAGGGCAGGATTTACGGGCCGTAGCCGGTCATTTCCAGATAACCCCTGCCGGAAACAGCGCGACCGCCCTGCTCTCCGGTGATATCTACCGCGCCTTCCCAATAGCGGATCGAAACGGCCAACTCCTGATTGTCCATGGCCGCCTCCAGGCGCAAGTCCAGATGATGGGCGGGAATTTGCAGATCCCAGGCAACCGGGTAGCGGACCCCGGCGGGCGATTGCCACCAGCGACGGGGATAAAGGCGTATTTCCGACTGTTGTAGCGGAAGCACCTCTCCCGAGGGCCGGACCAGGGAGCCTTTGGCGAAATCCTGCTCTCCGGCGTGGTCCCGCAGTTGGAAAACCATCAGATCGCTGCTGTCGGAAAGCTGCAGAGAAAACCAGTCCCACCCGGTTTGATTGCTGTCCAGAGCGCTGGTGCTCCATTCCCGGTCCATCCAGGATAGCCCGCTTACCGTAAAACGCTCCTCTCCGATGCGGATTTCCCCGGCGCTCTCCAGCCGGGTCAAAGAATAGTAATAGGAGGCGTTCCCGGGTCGATTGCTTTTGGGGCTCAACCCGCGATCTCCCTGGAGCACCACCGGCTTGCGGGATTGCAGGTCCAGTTTCAACTGAACCGGACCCTCAGCAGCCTCGATGCGCAGAGGCGGGATAACCTCACCCGCCGCGTGGACAGGGGCTTCGGTTATCCAGTTCTCCACCCAAACCCGAAAGGGGAAAGCCCTGGCGCCTGCCAGACCCAACGCTTCCCGGCTGATTTTCTCAAAGCTGTAAAAGGTCCCGCTTTCCAGGTCGGAAAGGGCGAAATGTCCCAGGTAAAGCTGGCTGGCAGCCCATTGAGAAGGGCGGGAATTCTCGACCTGGGAAGGGGGCATCAGGGCCGATCGGAAAATGGTAAACTGGTAGCCGAAGCGACGGCCGTTGTCGGCGGTAAGATTGCCGGTGTAATACCACCATTCGGTCTTAAATCCGGGATGGGGGCCCAGGTCCCCGGGAAAGGAAAAGGTGCGGGGCTGCAGTGCTTTTAGATAATCCGGACTTTCCTCCCCGGA
>JAGRBF010000485.1:0-2408 GCA_020434205.1 Calditrichota bacterium
TCGCCAATGTGGGCAATTCCACCATTCGCACCAATAATCTGAACCACGGCACCAATACCCTGGAAGTGCAACTGCCTACCCTCCCGGATATTACCCAAATCGTTCGCGGGCCTAATGGGGAGATTCGCACGATTGTTGTTAAGGGCACTGATATTGTGCTTTTGAACTGGTTTGATGTAACCTACGACCGCAAATACCTTGCCCATCAAAACCGCATCGATTTCCGCCGCCCCTCCTTTATTCCCTTTCCCCGGGTAGACCTGTTTCAGTTTGATCTGGAAAACTTCGTTCGTTCCGATATCTCCATCTACAAAAAAGGGGTCAGCAAAATCATCAATTTCCGGATTCGGGACGAGGTTATTCGTGATACTACTTTTTATACCATTTCTTTTCAGGATAATGTGACAACAGATCAGGTGGAATACGTTGCCATCAGCGAAAATCAGAAAAAAAGGCCCAAGCGCATTGAGGTAGATCTTCCCTTTGACCTACAAAACCCCTCACGTTTGCTCAGGGATCGCAGCAATGCCGCGGAATATCTGATCATTACCCACAAGGAATTTTACAACGATGCGATTGCCCTGGCCGAGCACCGCCGCAGCCAGGGATTGACTGTTGAGATGGTGACCGTTCAGGATATTTACGACGAGTTCAACAGTGGGATCAAATCGCCCCTGGCCATTCAGGATTTTCTGCGTTACGCCTTCTTCAACTGGAGCCGTCAAAACCGTCTCAAATATGTGGTGTTTCTTGGGGATGCGAACTTTAATTACCGCATTAACAGCGGTGTGAACCAGGACTATGTCCCCACTTTTATGATCCAGACTCAGGATTTCGGCGCAAGTGCCACGGACTTTCCCTACACCCTGATCGCCGGAGATGACGATATTCCGGATATTTTTCTCGGCCGCATCCCGGTCTCCACCAAAAGCGACGTCAGCAATGTGGTCAACAAAATAATCGAATATGATACCTTTGCCGAAATTAGCGCCTGGCGCAACCAGGCCCTCTTTATCAGCGGCAACGATTCCAGCACTTACGAATTGTTTTCCAGCAATCCCGCTTTCCGCACCCAAAATTCGCGCATTATCGAATCGATTCTGCCCAACCACCTTTCCGCCTCCCGGCTGAATACCGTGCGCAACCGCAGCTTGCCCATCGACCCCAATTTCGGGAGTTCCATCGACCTGCTGGATTATTGGAACGACGGGCTCTTCTGGGTCAATTTTATGGGGCACGGCGGGGGCGGCATTTGGGCTGACGTCAAGCTGATGGGCATTACCGATGTGGACCGTCTCACCAATCAGGGACGCTATCCCTTCGTTACCAGCATGACCTGCTTTACAGGGGCTTTTGAGAATCCCAGCCAGCTGGGACTGGCACAAAAACTGCTGCTGGTGCCGGACAAGGGTGCCATTGGTATTCTTGCCTCCTCCGGATTGGGCTATCTGCACAACGATTATACCATGCTGTGGAATATCGGCCAGTATATGTTTGACGGCCAAAGCCGGATGGGGGAAAAGGTCACTCTCGGCAAAATCCGCTACCAATCCCCGGCGGGACGCCGTTACGTCGGCAATCTCACCACTCCCGGTTATAATGATGTTCGCAAGGAAATGCTCTACCAATACAACCTGATTGGGGACCCTTATACCCGGATGAAATACGCGCCGGAAGGGTTAAGCCTGGAAGTGAGCAATCCTAATCCGCAATTGGGCGAAGATATCTCGGTGACCATCAATTCCAGCCTGGCCTTTGCCGACGGGTATCTCGATCTCGTGGACAATCAGTTTAACCTGGTGCGTCAGATTCCCCTCTTTGGCGTTTCCGGATCCCAGACTGTCAATGTTCCCATTCCCAATGATTTTTCGGAGGGAACCGGGATCATCCGCGCCTACCTCAACGACGGCAGCAGCGATGCGGCCGGCAATGTGCGCATTGGGGTCAATTACGCGGCACTTCAGGAGTTGACCGTGGACCCGGCTATTCCCGGCGTTGGCGATACCGTCACCGTTTCCATGCGATTATTCGACCGGGTGGGCATCAATAAAGTTTATATGTTTGTCAATAACGCCTTCGACACCACCTTTGCCACCCGCGGGGCTGTAGATACCTCCCTGTTCTCGGCCCGTATCGATCCGGCAGACTCCCTGACCACGGTCATTTACGACCTCTATGTGGAAAACAATCTTGGCAATCGCAGCGCTTTCCCCAATCAAAGTTATGTGGTTCGGGATATTCGCCCCGACATTACCATAAAACGAAATTCCCTCAGCTTTACCGGAACCCGCCGCACCGAGATAAAGGCCATTGTCGAAAATAATGCCGGCGCCGGGGGAGATGGCAGCCTGAAGGTCGATGTCCGGTTTTTTGATGGAGAACAGAACTTCCTGGCCCGTAATTCCTTT
>JAGRBF010000485.1:2438-2951 GCA_020434205.1 Calditrichota bacterium
CCGAAACCAGCATTACCCTTGGGGAACTGGATACCCTGGTGGTGCGCGCCCCCTTTTCCCTGCCGCTGAACCGCGCCAGTTACCAGATATTTGCCGAAGCCATCGTGGATCCCACCGAGGACGTTGCGGATTTCAACCTGACCAATAATGTGGCTACTTCGGTTTTGAGCCCCAGCGTATTCACCATTTCACCCGCTGCCAACGATACCGTTCGTCTGGGTGATCGGGTGCGGGTCTTTTTCCCGCAGGGCACCCTATCCGATTCCGCCGCGGTAAGGATTCAACTGGCGGAAACCCCGATTCCTCAGGACCAAAGTGGTTTGGAACCCATCCCCCTGGTTACGGAAGGACAGCTTCACGCCTTGAATATCGATATCCTCAATCCTGATGCTTTTCTGACCAATGAAGTAGAGGTCTGGATTCGCCTGGATACTACCCTTTTGGATCTCAGTGAAGTGGACCTTAATGAGATAAAGTTGTATCAAAAGCGTTCCCCGCAGCGACCCTGGAGCG
>JAGRBF010000486.1 GCA_020434205.1 Calditrichota bacterium
TAGGCCGGGACCGGGGTGACGGTTAGGAGGTCGCAACCAGCCTTAGCATATTTGTCAAACTTCTAGATGATGTCGACAGACCCAACCGGGCTTCCGGAAATATTTTCCCGAATATAATACCATTTTAGTGGAATCTTCCCTCTATTTAGGCAAGATTGGAAAAAAGGAGTGGTTTTAATAACATCCCCCTTTATCCCCGGATATAAAGCAGCTCTTCCTGGGGGGGATTCAGATAGTCGCAGCCCGATTCTCCTATCACCACTTCTTCTTCCAGGGTTACGATGCCGTAATCTTCCAGGGTGATGCGCGGTTCGATGGTAAAAACCTGTCCGGCTTCCAGCGGCAAGTGGACGGAGCTGCCGTATTTTTCCCAGGCCGGGCCCAGCAAGGCGCCACCGTCATGGGTCTCCCGACCGACCTGATGCCCCAGGCCGTGGGGAAACTCCGCGTAGCCATTTTCCACCAGATGGTGCCGGGCGGCCCGGTCCACCGCCACCCCGGTTACCCCGGGGCGCATGGCCTTGCGCGCCAGTTCCACGGATTCCCGCAGCACCCGGAAGGCGCGGCGAACCGCCTCCGGCGCCTCATTCTCGCCCGGGCGCAGAACATACCAGGTGCGCTGCAGATCCGCGCAATACCCTTCGCAACGCACCCCGAAATCCATATTGATCAGATGTCCCGGCTGGATATGCCGGGCAGTGGGGGAGGCGTGAGCCCCGGCGGTGCCCGGACCGCTGTACACCGCGGGGCAGTGGTCGCGGTCCCAGGACAAACTGTAACCGTTGGCCTCCACCAGGGAGAGAACATGTGCGGCTACCTCGGCTTCGCTGCGACCCGGCGCCATAAAAGTCCCGGCCTGGTCGAACAAATTCAGGGTTCTCCGGCAGGCCTCCCGGATGCGCCGGATTTCTTCCGGAGTTTTGCGCCCGCGCAGGGAGCTGATCACCGGCTCGGCGCTGATGAAACGCTCCGGATAGGGGGTGTCCTTCAGGAAGGACTGCAGGTTCATGTACATCCCGGTGGTGAGTCCGTCTGAGGTGGGGATGCTGGTGTTGTAATTGAGGGCAATTTTCCGGGGGTCCCGCGATAAAACGACGGAACGCAGATGCTCCCGGGCGGATTCCACGTAGCCGAGAATTTCTTGGTAATGGCCGCTTTCCCGCAGGGAGGCCACATCATACTGACCGACAATGGCAATGCGTTCCCCTTTAGCGGTGAGGATAAAGGCGGATTGCCAGGTTACCCCGATATCGCAGATGTAGGAAAGCATGGGATCCCCGGTAATGCTGGATTCCCGGACAAAGGTGATCCACATGTCGATCTCTTTTTCCCGTAAAATCCCGATGGCCTGGTCAATTTTTTCTCGGATCATTTTTTCACCTGTTTGGATTAAGCAACCTCGTGGCCGGAAGGGTTCCTTTGCCCGGCTATCCGGTTATCACTTCCCGGCGCCCTTGCTCAAACGGTCCCTGTATTGCGACGCGTTTTCCGGGTTTGAAAAAAAGAAAATCATCTCTATATTATTGTCAAATGACCATTTATGTCAATCGCAGATTGCGTTGTTAATGGCCGTCGCCGCGAGGCGCCTTTTTACCTGAAAACCAATCGCATTTTTTCCCGGCCAAACCGGTAAGTGTCGTATGAAGATAGAGATCATTTCCCATTTGCCCAAGGACTCTATGAAGGGCAATATGATTACCGCCCTGCGTTGGGAGGCTTTTCTGAAAGAACTGGGCTTTGAAGCCGAGGTCCGCCAGGCTTTCAGCGACGAAAAAGTCGACCTGCTAATCGCCCTGGACGCGGTGCAAAGCGCCGGAGAAGTTCATCGGTTTCGCGAAAACAATTCCGCCCAACCGGTGGTGCTGGTGTTGTCCGGAATGGATCTGGCCGTCGACGGTTCGGAAGAGAAGGACGCTCTCCAGGCCATGGAGCAGGCCGATGCCCTGGTGGTTCATCAACCGTTTGCGCGCAAGGAACTGCCGGCGGATTTACAGGAGCGCACCCGGGTGATTTATCAGTCGGCTATTAAGCCCCGGGGGGCGGTGGAGCGGCGCAAGCGCACCTTTGACGTTTGCGTAGTATCCCATCTGCGGGAATCCAAGGATCCTTTTCGCGCCGCGGAAGCTTCCCGCCTGTTGCCGCGTGCTTCCAAAGTCCGGATTCTCCATATCGGCGGGGTGCTGGAAAAGGGCTTTAAGCGCCGCGCCATCGAGGAAATGGGCAAAAACAAACGTTATTCCTGGCTCGGGCAGCGCCCGGGATGGGAGACCCGCAAAATTATGGCGGACTGTAAACTGCTGGTGATCAGCTCTCACGCCGAAGGCGGCGCCAACGTGATTTCCGAGGCGGTGGTGGCGGGGGTGCCCATCCTGGCCACCCGGATTTCCGGGAATATGGGGATTTTGGGGGAAGATTATCCCGGTTACTTCGAGGTTGGCAACACCGAAGAACTGGCCCGTTTGCTGGAGAAGGCCGAAAAAGACAGCGCCTTTTACCAAACCTTGCAGGCTTTTGGCGAAAAAATTCGTCCCCGCTTCGAACCGGAGAGCGAAAAAGATGCCCTGGCTTCCCTGATCCGGGAAATGGTCAAGTAATTGCCCAATACGTAAGGGCGGGTTTTAAACCCGCCCCAACCATCAACCATCACTCATCCTATGATCCCCAAAAAAACGCTCACCGGCCTGGCCAAAACCTGCGGCTGAGCAGCCAAAATAAGCCCGGTCGGGCTTAAGGAACTTCTGACTTCGCTGCCGTCGGTAAACGATCCCAACCTTCTGGTCGGGGTTGAAAGCAGCGACGATGCCGGTGTCTATCGGATCTCGGATGAGCTCGCCCTGGTAACCACCGCGGATTTTATCACCCCGCCGGTGGACGATCCCTTTCAATACGGCGCCATTGCCGCCGCCAATTCTCTTTCGGACGTCTATGCGATGGGCGGGCGCCCGATTACCTGCCTGAATCTGATGGCTTTCCCCGATGGGCAACTGGACGATGCGGTGCTGCGGGAAATTGTAGCCGGAGCCCTTTCCAAAATTACCGAGGCCGGGGCAGTGCTGGCCGGTGGACATACCGTGGCGGATGAAGAGCCCATGTTCGGGCTGGCGGTTACCGGCCTGGTGCATCCGGACAAAATCTGGCGCAACATCGGGGCCCGTCCCGGGGACGATCTGGTGCTCACCAAGGCCCTGGGCACCGGGGTGCTGTTTAATGCCCACCTCAAGGACTGGGTTTCGCCTGCCGCACTGCAAGCCTGTGTCGATAGTGCCATGACCCTCAATAACCGCGCCGCGGAAATCCTGCATCGCTACGAGGTTCACGCGGTTACCGACGTCACCGGTTTCGGGCTGGCCGGACACGCTATGGAAATGGCCGGGGGCTCCGGGGTCGCTTTTGAGCTTAGCCTTTCCGCCCTGCCGCTCCTGCCCGAGGCCCTGGAGATGTACGAGCGCGGCATGCGTACCGGAATGAACCGGATGACCCTGCAACTGATAGAACCGGATTTATCCTGGCAGACGGAGGTGCCGGATTGGCATCGGCAGATAATTCTGGATCCTCAGACCAGCGGGGGATTGCTGGTGGCCCTCCCCGCCGGAGAGGGTGCCCGCTACGTTCGGGATTGTCGTGCCGTCGGCCTGGATACCGCTGCCCAAATCGGCACTGTGGTTAGCCGAAGCGCCGCCGGTCTGATTCTGCTCCCATAAGATTTTCCAACCCCTGCGAGCCTTCTATTTGTTTGGAAGAAACCAAAATTTCATAAAATAAAGTAACAATCCGAAAGGAATGTTTGTATACTTTCTAACGGGTTCTATTGTATACCAGGCCTGACAAATCTTGGCGGTGCGCCTCCTCCTGTTGATCCGATAATCGCTCTCTTACCGCTGTTCCCGCTTTTTCCTGTTGCTCTTCCTCCTCTGTGCTCTGGTCCTTTCGCCCGGTCCGGCGATTTTCGGAGACTTTCCAAAGCACGATTGTTTTGTGATCCTTGTTTGCGCACCGGTTTGCCGATTGGAATGCAGTACCCTGATTTTTTTTCAAGATGTCTGGGAGAGTGGATAACGGGGTTTGGTTAACGGAGGTGAAATGAAAAAAAATAAAGCGCGGATTTTGATGCCGGTGTCATTTCTGCTGGCAATTTTGATGCTTAAGATAGGCGTGTCGGGGACGCCTCAGGGAGACCCGTCCGGGGAAAGCTCTCATATATTGATCCTCACCTTTCTGGAAGTACCCTTTCTGGTGCTTTGCGTGGTATTTGCCTTTATGACGGCACATGCCATGAAGGGTGGGCGTTTTGGCCAGGGCATGCTTCTACTGGCCTGGGGATTTGTGATTATGGCTGTCGGTCATATCCACATGCAGATCGATCATTTCTGGGGCTACAATTTGTTGGTTACCCTGTTGGGGGCCGAGAGCGGCTATCTGGCCTGGGTTATAACCCTGGTTGCGACATGGTTGCTGTCCGGCCTGGGTTTTTACCAGATTTACAAAGCATGTAGCGGAGACTAGGAATGCTCAACTGGTTCCTGGGTAGCACGGATGACAACCTGAAAAAAGCGGCGCTGGATCAGTCCGTCCAGGACGAAATCGAAGGGCTGATGAATTTTTTGCTGGATTTGGTCAACGAACCGAATCGTCCCCTGGAAGAACTGGACCGGGCCCGCCAGATTTCTCATTTCGCTCCCGAAAAACAGCTGGCCGAGCTCCCCGGTGTTTACCTGAGCCTGGAACAATTCGCGGTGGAGATCAACCCGCGCAAGCAAATTCCCCAAAAAACCTTTCGCCATCTGGTTGCCAAACAATTTCCTCATTTGCAGCAAATCCCCTCCTTTGCCCTGATTTTCCTGGAAGAGGAATTCCAGCGATTGGAACTGTGTCGCCGCTTCCTGCAACTGGTATGCAATCACATTACCGAAACCTTCGGACAGCTTCGGGGGGATCTGGGGCGCGCCATCGCCAACTGGATCGCCGCTTTTCCCAAGCCCAACGGAGTGCCTGCTCCCCTGGGTTTTGAGGCGGTTATTCCCGGAGATGGCCCCGGGCGCGTGGCGGTGCTGGGGAAATTCTCCAAAGTTCTCTACGACAACCTGGCCGAAACCACCGGACACCGGGCGGTAGGCGGCATCTTCGAAAAGGCCTATCAGCGATTGGC
>JAGRBF010000487.1 GCA_020434205.1 Calditrichota bacterium
CTGGTGGCGCTGGGAATCCTGTGGCTGGCCCGGGTGCTGACCGTGCGTCCCCGTCGCCGCCTCTACCCCGGATTTTTGATCCTGATGCTGGGTCTTTTTTACCTGGGGGTGGAATGGGATCTGGTGGAATTGAGCCGTGCCACCCTGGTAACCGCGCTGATTCTGATTGCCGGGCTGGCGGTGTTTCCCAGTTTCCTGCTCGGCAAAAAAAGCCTGCCCTTTCTCGCCAACGGTGTGGTGCTCACCATTACCGGAATCCTGTTCTGGCTTTATGTGGACATGGACTTTCCGTCCTTTTACTACCTGGAAACCTACTGGCCGGTGGCGTTGGTGATTATCGGAGCCGCCTATCTCCTGCAGGCCACCCTCTCCGGCCGTAAGCCGCTGAACAATTGATAGCCTGCGGCGCGTGTCGGAGTATCGAAGTTGTTTACCCCCACACCCCGACACGTTTCCCTCCTCGCGAATTCATCCCGTCATAATTGACCTGCGGCACCTTCCCCCATTTGGTGTACGCCTATTTTCCCATAATGCCCCCTTCCGAAAGTGATTGCTTTCTAATTGCAGGGGGCGTAATTTGAAAGCTGCAAAACGTAGAGGTTCTGTTGGCGACAGTATTCGGAACAGCTGGTGAAGATCTTATCAAGTCAGGTGCTGGGGATCGCTTGGAAAACTTCGGCCTTCATGATAAAATAGAGATAAACAACCGGGAATTTCACGTCCATACCGGTGCCCTTATCGAAAACCGCAAGGTGATCTCCGAAGTTTTTGAGAAAGGTATGTTCCTGATCTCCCGGGAATACCAGATCGACCTGCGCACCGAACGCCGCCAAATCAGCTACGAGTTTCTCAACGAGGTCACCGAGCGTTTTCATCAAAGTGTGATGGAAGAGCTGGCCGCCCTCTATCTCATCGAAGAAAAGCTGGAGCGCTACCGCCACCCCAAATCCCACTATCACCTCGGGGTCCTTTTTCTCAAGCGCAACCTCTTCCGGGAGGCCATCAAACAGTTCAAGGTGGCCCTGGAGCAGGACAATACCTTCAATCAGGCTTACCTGGGGCTGGGGATCAGCTACCTGAAATCGCGCCAGTTCTACAGCGCTCTGGAAACCTTTCGCCAGGCCCTCGCCCAGGGGGATAAATACCCGGATTTTCTCAACTACTTCGGGCTTACCTATCTTTTCCTGGAAGATTACGACCACGCCACCTCCCTTTTTAAAGAATCGGCGCGCATCAACCCCAATTACGTGGAAGCGCAGTTCAACATGGGGGTGGCCCTCTACAAATCCGCCCTGGAAGGGGCCAAGGATGCCTCGGCCGTGGCGGTGCCCGCCCGCGTTTCCATTTACCTGAAGCAGGTGCGCGACCTCAGCAAATACCGGGTGCCCCACTGGCAGCGGGAGTTCAACTCCCTTCTGGAATTGCTGAAGGAAAACAACCACACCCAGATTATCCCCCAGCTGGAAAATTTCCAGCTTCGCCTGGTGGATCTGGCCGCCGATCGCTACAAGATCTACGAATTTTACCTGCGTTTCCTGTTCGGTGGCAACGAGTTCAGCCTGGAAACCATCCGCAAATACGAAGAGTTTTTCTATCAGAATGAGGAAGAACAGGGCCAGTATCCGGATTTCTGGAACAACCTGGGCACCTTTAACCTGGTCAAAAGCCGCGGCTTGTATCTCAAGGCCATGTCCGAGTTCGAAAAAGCCCTGACCCTGGCCCCCCAATTCGAAGACGCCCGCCTCAACCTGGAGCGCACCCGCAGCCACGAAAAGGGATTTCTGATCCTGCTGCGCGCCATCCTCAAGTAAGGCCCACCAACCGCCAGGGAGCGATCCTTGGATCCTATGACCCGAAGAGAAAAGGCGATCCTAAGATCCTATGATCAAGAGACGGCCCACAGCCAACGGCCAACGGCCAACGGCCAACGGTCTTTTCACCTTTCCCTCTAAAACCCTTGGCGTCCTGATGCCCTGGCGGTTATCTTTCCGGGATGCCAACCAACCTGACTGAGCCATGCCCAAGATTCTGATTGTCGATAACGAAGAAAAATTCTGCAAGGTCATCAAAGCCGCGCTGGACCTGGAGGACCTGCAAGCCGATTACCGCACCAGCGGAGAAGCTGCCCTGGAATACCTGAGCGGGGCACAGCCGGAGGTGGTGATAACCGATCTGCGTATGGACGGCATGAGCGGTCTGGATCTCCTGGAGAAAATCGGGGCCGCCTATCCCGCCATCGAGGTGATCATGATGACCGCCTACGCCACCCAGAAAACCGCGGTAGAGGCCCTGCACAAGGGCGCCAACGACTACCTCATCAAACCCTTTGAAATGGATGAGCTGGTGCTGCGCATCCGGCGCATCTTCGAGCAAAAGGCCCTGCTGGCGGAAAATCGCCGCCTCAAGGACAGTGGGAGAGAGGGGCCGATCTCCTTCCCCAACATGATCGGCAAAAGCAGCGCCATGCAGAAGATCTACCGCCTCATCAAAAAAGGGAGCGAAAACGAGGCCACCGTTCTGGTGCGCGGGGAAAGCGGTACCGGCAAGGAGCTGGTGGCCCAGGCTATCCACGGCAGCAGCTCCCGCACCGGCAAGCCGTTTGTGACGGTCAATTGCGCGGCCCTGCCGGAAAACCTGCTGGAGAGTGAGCTGTTCGGCTACGAGAAAGGCGCCTTTACCGGGGCCACCCAGCGCCGCCTGGGAAAATTCGAGCAGGCCCACGGGGGCAGCATCTTTCTCGACGAAATCGGGGACATGTCCCTCTCCACCCAGGCCAAGCTGCTGCGGGTGCTGCAAAACAAGGAGATCTACCGGCTGGGCGGCAACGAGCGAATTGTGGTGGACGTGCGCATCATTTCCGCCACCCACCAGCATCTTGAAGAAATGGTGGAGGCCGGCAGTTTCCGCAACGACCTGTATTACCGCCTCAATGTTTTTCCCATCCACCTGCCGCCCCTGCGGGAACGCAAGGAAGATATCCCCGAACTGGTGCACCATTTTGTGGCCAGCAGCGATGCCGCCGGGGTGGAACGCCGCGCCCTGGCCCAGTTGATGGACTATCACTGGCCGGGAAATGTGCGGGAATTGCAGAACGCCATCGAACGGGCCGCTATCATCTGCGAAGGGCTGATCCGCACCGGCGATCTGCCCGCTACCATACGACAAGCCGCTCCCCAAAACAGCGGAGACTTCGAGATTCCTGAGGAAGGTCTGCAACTCGATGACTTCGAAAAAGAGCTGATCCTCCAGGCCATTCGCAAGGCCGGCGGCAACAAAACCCGCGCCGCCGAATTGCTGGGCATTACCCGGCGGCGTCTCTATTCCATGATGGAGCGTTTCGGTCTGGAAACCTGAGCGGCCTAGCCGTCCAGTTCCAGAAGGGGGAAGGTGATGCGGAAGGTGGTACCCTGATCCGGGCGGCTGGAAGCCGTGATGTTGCCCTGATGTCCCTGCACAATACTCTTCACGATGGAAAGCCCCAGGCCGCTCCCGCCCTGCGCCCGCGAACGGGCCTTGTCCACCCGGTAAAACCGCTCGAAAATATGGGGCAGGTGTTCCGCTGGAATACCGATCCCTTCATCCCGAACCACCAGAAGGGCCTGCTGGGCAGCGGTTTTCTGCAGCACCACCTCAATTTTACCCCCGCTTTTGCTGAACTTGATGGCGTTGTCGAGCAGGTTGCTGAGCACCTCGCGAAGCTGCTCGGGGTGCCCGGCAATGGTGGTCCGGCGGGCCAGGTTGGTCTCCAGGCGCAGCGCCTTCCCGGCCAGCAGGGTGCTGAACCGGGGCAGAATTTCTTCGATCAGCAAATCCAGCTTTACCACCTCGTTGAGGCAGGTGATGGGGTCGGACTCCAGGCGGGTGGCGGTTAGCAGGGACTGGACGATGCGGGTGAGGCTGTTCACCTCCTCCAGCAGGGACTGCAGGGACTCCCGGTATTCCCCCTCCCTGCGATGGGGGCGGGACAGCAGAACTTCCACCTCCCCGCGCAAAATGGTGAGGGGGGTGAGCAGCTCATGGGAGGCGTCCCCGGTGAAATTCTTCAGGCTGTCGAAGGTGCGCTCCAGGCGGGAAAGCAGCTCATTCTGCAGGTCGATCAGCTCGGCGATCTCGGCGTCCCGGCTGGTACTGCTCACCCGCAGTTTCAGGTTTCCCGAATCGATAATGCGCCGTGCGGTATCGGTGAAATCGGATATCGGCTGAAAAGATCTGCTCACCGTAAAAATGATGGCCAGGGCGGACAGGAAAAGGGCAATGGGGATGATGATCATCAGGCCGTTGCGGGTAAAGCGCAGATAGCCGTGAATAATATCCATGTGATAGGTGGCGGAAAGATAGCCGGCCAGGGCATCCCCGGCGTGGATGGGTTGGGAAAATTTCCGGAAGTGAAAATTGCCGACCTGCATTTCGGAGATCCCGGAGGGATTGGGGCTGGCCGGCAGGGGGATCTCCAGCACGTTGTGGGACTGGCGAATCAGCTGGGCATTTTTGTCCCACAGCTGCAGAAAAATGGTGTTCTCCCCGGGCTCGGTATGCTCCAGCTCCCGCCATTCCTCCTCGAAAACCACCCGGACGCTCCCGGGTTTAACCTCAAGCTGGTCAATAATTTGGAGGGTCTCTGTTTCCAACAGGCTGTCGATGCGGCCGATCAGGTAGGCTTTGACGGAGAAATACCCGATAATCCCCACCGAAAGAACGGCGAGGGAAAGGAAAAGCAACTGCCAGAGAATCAGTTTTCTTTTAATCGAGCTCTTTATCATCGGGAATTCGGAAGGCAAATCCATGTCCTCGAACCGTCTGAATGCTCGGGTCGCCCGGGGCGTTGCCGAGTTTGGACCTCAGGTAATTAATGTAGACGTTAATATAATTGGTTCCCCGGTCAAATTCAATCTGCCAAACGTCCCTGGCAATTTGTTCCCGGGAAAGGATCTGGTTGGGATTCTGCATAAAATAAACCAGAAGGTCGAACTCCTTGTTGGAGAGGATCAGTTCCTGGTCTTCCTGGGAAACCCGCCGGGTAAGCAGGTCGATGCGAATATTGCCGAATTGCAGGGTAGACTGCTGGCGGGTGTGGCGGCGCAGCAGGGCGGTAATGCGCGCTTTAAGCTCCTCGAAGGCAAAGGGCTTGGCCAGGAAGTCATCGGCGCCGTGGTTGAGGCCGGTTACCAGATTCTCCAGTTCTCCCCGGGCGGTCAGCATTAATATGGGCAGATCGGGAAATTCCTGACGAAGCTCCTGGCAGACCTCCAGACCGCTTTTCCCGGGAAGCATCCAGTCCAGGATGATCAGCTGATACTCCCCGCTTTTGGCCATCTGCAAGCCGCTTTCCCCGTCTGCGGCTATATCCACCTGATAGCCGCATTCTTCCAGGCCCCGTTTGAGAAAGCCAGCCACTTTGCTTTCATCTTCAATGTTCAGAATTTTCATGTTGTTAACCTGTTTACCTGCAGCTTGCCTCTCCAAATTGACCCGGGCCAATGGCCCTTCAAGAAGAAACCATGTGAATGCCAAAATCGCAAATCGGCTACATCAATTAGATGCCGTATTTGCCTTTGGTGTAGCAAGAAAAATAATTCCGGCTGCCCTTTTGCCAAAATCTTCCCGGAATTATTAGCGATATCTAATTTTCCCGGTCTGACGCCACTTTTTGTGAAACTATTAACATATTCTAATTAACAGGATCTAACTTTATACAAGCCGGCCGCATCAATATAATAAGCGGCGTTATGAAGCCCTTCGTTCCAGAGACCGCAACCGCAACCAAAACAGATCTACCTTCGCAATGGAAACCCGGTTTTCCCTGGTAATTCCCTCAGATGGCCCCGGAGAGGTGCTTTTCCCGGCTCCTGAGACGCTTCGCTTCCCGGGGGTTCTGCGGTGGTAAAGATAAACACAATAGCGCTTCAACACTTCACGACTTCGCGCTTTCGAGGTCCCAGTCCTGAAGGCGCTTCGGCGAAAACCCCGGACTCACTTAAACGGACATGTTATGAATTATAAAATGATTTTTCTGACCTTGCTGATCTGGCCGGTAATGGCCCAGGAGAAACTCCCGGACATCCTTTCCGACGGCCGGATTACCGTCCGCGAGGCGGTGCAAAGCGCCCTGCAGCATAACCCGGATCTCAAAATCGCAGTTGCCGCCCACCGCGAAGCCGCCGCGGAGGTATGGGCATCCAGCGGTTTGGTTTCTCCCACCCTGTCCTTTACCCGGGAGGGGATCGACCGGGATAACAGCGCGGTTTTTAACGAACAGCGCTGGGGTCTCTCCCAGCCCCTGCCTTCGCCTTTTTCCGCCTTTACGCGGGTTCGCGGGGCCCGGGCCCAAAGTGCCGCCCGCGGCAATGAACGGGAGCAGGTGCGCCTCAACTTAATGCGCGATACCAAAAAAGCCTACGCCACCCTCAGCTACGCCCTCATGCAGCACAACCTTGCCAAGGAGCGGGTGGAGATTGCCCGGGAGCTCCTGGATGCCGCCCGGGCCCGGGTAGAGGCGGGAGAAGCTTCCGGACTGGAATTGATGAAAACGGAAGTGCAGCTCGCCGCCGCAGAAAATGACCTGACCGACCGGCAGATCCGGGTGGATGAGGCCCGCTACCGCCTTTTTAACCAGATGGGCATCAGCCCCGGGGAGGAGGGATACCACCTGGAATTCCCGGATACCCTGCATTTTTTCCCGGTAACCTTTGAAGAAGATGCCGTCCTGGACGGCCTGAAGCAGATGCCGCGCCTGCTGGCGGCGGCCAATCGCCAAAATGCGGCCCGCTGGGATAATCGAACCGCCTGGTCCTCCGCTTTATTACCCGATCTGGAGGTGTCCCTGTTCCGGCAGGATTTCGGCAGCGGTTACGATTATTACGGCTTTGAGGCCGGGGTGAAAATTCCCCTGTGGTTTTGGCTAAACGACCAGGGCAAAATCCGCGCCTCGCGGGCTGTGCTGCACCGGCGCAACGGGGAGT
>JAGRBF010000488.1:0-3511 GCA_020434205.1 Calditrichota bacterium
TCAGCGAAAATCAGAATCTGGAAGTGTGGGGTGGCTATTCCTTCCAGGATTACAACGCGTCCAACTTCCGGGTTGCCGCTCTGGACTTCGTTTCCGACGGCTTCACCTTCAACAACCTGGGCGCGGCCGCAGATTTCGCATCGGCATTGCCCTCTTCGGGCGCCTTCAGCAACCGTCTGGTCTCCTTCCTGGGCCGCGCGGTGTACAGCCTCAACGACCGCTATCTGCTGAACGGTGGCCTGCGTTATGAAGGTTCCTCCCGTTTCGGTGAAAACTACAGCTGGGGGTTATTCCCCTCCGTATCGGCGGGATGGCGCCTTTCCCAGGAATCCTTTATGGCCGGGATCGGCACCTTCGACGATCTGAAACTGCGCCTCAGCTGGGGGGTTACCGGGAATCAGGACATCACCGACGGCCTGTTCCGGGAACTGCTCGGCCCCAGCGGCAATGCGGTTATCGGCGGCCAGGTTCTCACCGGGATCGGCCTGACCCAGCTGGCCAATCCGGACCTGAAATGGGAAGAAACCAGCCAGGTTAACTTCGGAATCGACTTTGCCATGCTGGACAGCAAAATCGCCGGTTCGCTGGACATTTACCAGAAAAACACCACCGATCTGCTCCTGGACATCCCGGTTCCCCAACCGGCTCCGGTGGAAACCCAGGTTCGCAATATCGGGGAGGTCAAGAACAGCGGTATCGAGTTCTCGTTGAATACCATCAACATGACCACCTCCAATTTCTTCTGGCGCTCCAACTTCAATATCGCCGCCAACAAAAACGAAGTAATCCAACTGCGCGGGGATGACGACTTCATCATTACCGGTCCCCTGAGCGGCGCCGGGTTGAGCAGCACCAACTCTCAGATCGTGATTGCCGGCCAGCCCCTTGGAACCTTCTTCGGTCCCCGTTTCCTGGGCTACGATTCGCAGGGCAACGAAATCCTGACCACCGATGCGGGACGTCCGGAGGCCTCTCAGGGTCCCCTGGGCGACGGCCGTTTTTTCCTGGGAGACGCCCAGCCAGCTTACACCTTCGGTTTCTCCAGCACCATGGTTTACAAGGATTTCGATTTCCGCTTCGCCATTCAGGGCGTTCAGGGCCTCGAGCTGCTGAACAACACCCGTCTGGAATACCAGCGCCCCTCCAACATCAACAGCAGCGCCAACGTTTTTGCGGAAGCCGTTGAAGATGTGGCCAACGGCTTGGGACGCAATGCCACGGTCAATTACTCCAGTCGTTTCATCGAAGACGGTTCTTTTGTCCGTCTCCAGAATGTGACCCTGGGTTACACCTTCGACACCCAGTATCTGCGGAGCCTGCGGGTTTACGTAAGTGCGGACAACCTGTTCCTGCTCACCGACTATTCGGGTCTGGATCCGGAAGTCAACACCTTCAGCGAAGGGGTGCCGACCCTCGGTATCGATTACACCAGCTATCCCCGCGCCCGCACCTTCTCGGTGGGGTTGAATCTGGGGCTTAAATAAGTCCGGGGAATCGCTAATCCCGCCCATCGGGGCGGGACATCATATTGAAGGTTTATGAACGAAATGACTGATTTGAAACAAATGGAGAAATGGTTTATGATGTACCCAAAGATGCGCTTAACGGCGATGATCATCTCGGTAACGCTGTTGCTCCTGGGTTGTACCGATCTGGACACCCCGCCTCAGAGCTCCGTTACCCCGGATGATTTTTACAAAACCGAAAAGGAACTGGTGGCTGCGGTTATCCCCGCTTATAACTCCCTGGTCAATTTTACCTGGGAAGGCCCGATGTTCCTGCAGAACGTCTGTACCGACGAGATCGTGATTCCCCAGCGCGGTGGCGACTGGGGCGACGGCGATATCTGGAAGGACCTGCACCGCCACGAGTGGCGCTCCACCAACCCGCACATCAACGATGGCTGGGTGAGGTTGTACCAGGGCGTTGCGCGCTGTAATTCGGTTCTGGACGCCCTTTCCAAGGCCGACCAGACCGCTCTGGTGACCACCTTTATTTCGGAAGCCCGGGTGCTGCGCGCCTACTATTACTTTCACCTGATGGACCTGTTCGGCAACGTTCCGATCGTAACCTCGGCCTTTTCCGATCCCGACAATCCGCCGCAGCAAAACAGCCGCACGGAAGTCTTCAATTTCGTGGTATCGGAAATCACCGCATCCCTGCCCAACCTGGAGGCTTCCTTTGGGGCCGGAAACTGGGGCCGGGTATCCCAGAGCGCTGCCCAGGCCATTCTGGCCACGGTGTATCTGAATGCCGAAGTCTATACCGGAACCGCCCGCTGGGCCGAATGCGAAGCCGCCTGCGACGCGATCATCAACTCCGGCGAGTTTTCCCTGAACACCAATTATTTCGACACCTTCGACCCCACCAAAGAAGGCCCGACCAATCCGGAGCTGATCTGGGTTACCGGTCATGCCAACCAAAGCGGGGTAGGGTTTTTCCGCCACATGGCCACCCTGCACTACAACCACGTGCCCTGGACCCCCTGGAACGGTTTTTCGGTGGTAGCGGATTTTTATAATCGCTACGATACCAGCGACGTTCGTCTGGACCAATTCCTGGTGGGCCAACAGTACTGGCTGGCCGGTCCCAAAGCGGGATTGCCGACCACCGATCGCGCCGACAATCCGCTGATCCTGAGTGTCAACATCAACAGCCTGGACGGCGCCAGCGAAAGCGAAGGGGCCCGGATTATGAAATGGCCGGTAGATCCCAACGCCACCAACGAAAATGCCGGGAACGACTTTGCCCTGTTCCGCTATGCCGGGATTCTGCTCACCAAAGCAGAAGCGGTGTTGATGCAAAGTCGGGCCGGGGAAGCCACCGATCTGGTTAACCAGGTTCGCGAGCGCGCTTTCGAGCCGGACAAACCGTTGGCCACCGTTACCCGCGATGATATTCTCAACGAGCGCGGTTTCGAGCTGGTCTGGGAAAACTTCCGCCGCCAGGATCTGATCCGCACCGGTCACTTCGGGGACAGCTGGAACTTCAAGACCGTCAACGAACCGTTCCGCGCCCTTTATCCCATTCCGCAAGGCCAATTGGACGCCAACCCCAATTTGCAGCAGAACCCGGGATACTAAGCGGCTGCCCGTCAGCTGTTTCGGTAAAGCAGCTTATGGGTCAATTTTTGGGGACGGCTCTTCGGAGCCGTCCTTTTTTTGATCGCCTTTCCCGACATCCCATTGAAAATTTGACGGTGTTTCGCTAAGCTTTAACGAACCGCAACTTCACAAAGGCGCAAAAGCAGACCGAACCATACCTGTGGGCTCCCATTTATGTATTTTTTCCGCATTCCCCTTATTTTTGTAATTCTGTTGATCACCACTTCCGCCTGCCGGAAAACCGAACATCCCCCCATCGAGGTTACCAGCCGCTTCACCCTCCTGCCGGCTGCATTTACCGGGATCGACTTCGCCAACAACCTGGAAGACGAGCTGAGCCTCAACGTTTTTAAATACCGCAACTATTACAATGGCGGCGGGGTGGCCATCGGCGACGTCAACGGGGA